>JBEKYH010000076.1:0-13662 GCA_049511115.1 Tepidisphaeraceae bacterium
CGAAGAGAAAAACAAAATGCTTTCTCACCGCGAAGGCGCGAAGAACGCGAAGCAGATCGAGAAAAACAAATCAGAACTCTGGGTTTGAATTCTTGGCGTTCTTGGCGTCTTGGCGGTGAAAATGCATTTGCCTTTTTTCAATCGGATAACTCCCGAATACGATCTGGAGGTGAAGACTCCACAACCTCACGTCAGCGGCTCGAACCTGCTGCGTGTGAGTATGCCAGGACAGGACGCCTCCCGTTTCCTCGCCGTCTGCGGCAGCGCGTGGTTCCCGGCTGACAGGTATCAAAATCCCATTCGGCGAAAACCTGTGGGGGTGTCAGCGCGCCCTGGTCATCTTGTCATCTTGTCACCCTCTCATTTTCCATCGGGGTGCGGCAAGAAATTGACCGATTTCCCCACCCCCTATATCCTCTCCCCGTCCCTTCATCTGCCAACCCACAGTCAACTTCATGGCTCAAGTCCAACTAGAAAACGTCACCAAACTCTTCCCCACCGGCCAAAAGGCCGTGGACGGCGTCACCCTTAACGTCGCCGACCGCGAATTTGTCGCCCTCGTCGGCCCGTCGGGCTGCGGCAAGACCACCGTCCTCCGCATGGTCGCCGGGCTGGAGGAGGTGACCAGCGGCGTCATCCGCATCGGCGGGCGAATCGTCAACGACGTCGCCCCCAAGGACCGCCACATCGCCATGGTCTTCCAGAATTACGCCCTCTACCCCCACATGACCGTCTTTAAGAACATGGCCTTCAGCTTGAAAATGCGCGGGGTGGCCAAGGACCAGATCAAAGAGCGCGTGACGCAAACGGCAAAAATGCTCGAGATCGAGCATCTGCTCGAGCGCAAGCCCAAAGCCCTCTCCGGCGGGCAGCGCCAGCGCGTCGCGGTCGGCCGGGCCATCGTGCAGGAGCCAGCGGCGTTCTTGTTTGATGAACCCTTAAGTAATCTGGACGCCAAACTGCGCGTGAGCACGCGGGCCGAATTAAAACGCCTGCATCAGCGCCTCAAGACCACCACCCTTTACGTCACCCACGATCAGGAAGAGGCCATGACCCTGGGCGACCGGATCGTCGTCATGAAGGACGGCCGCATCCAACAGGCGGACACGCCGCTCAATACGTACCACCGGCCGGTTAATCGGTTCGTGGCCGGGTTCATCGGCATGCCGTCCATGAACTTCTTTGCGGGATCAATCCAGGCGGAAGAGGGGCAATTAACTTTTGTGGAAGGCAAATCATCACCCGCCCTACAATTGACGGAAGCGCTTGGCGCGTTTACCTTGGCGATCCCGCAGGCGCTGCGCCAGCGGCTGGAAAGGTATGCCGGCAAGGAAATCGTGCTGGGAATCCGGCCCGAACACTTGCAGTTGCGCCGCCCACATGAGGCCCCAAACGGCGGCCCGTATGCCCCGTCGCCCGTTGACGGCGGCGCTGCGGCGGCGAGAATAGAGATGAAGATCAACGTGATTGAGCCGCTGGGAAACAACATGGATGTGTATTTATCAACGGCGTTTCACGACGGAGTAGTAGCCCGGATGGAAGCGCGATCTGATTTATCGGTGAATTCCGCGGCGACGATGGTCGTCGATTTGCGGAAGGCACATTTTTTTCAACCCGGAGACACCGGGATGAACGTGAGTCTGGAGATTTTGTCTCCAACCAGCGAGCCAACCCATGCACTTCATTGATGCGCATGGACTGGTTTTGGTGGCCGCTGGGCGGCTGATGAATCCGGAGGAAACCGGATAAATCGGCCGCAAGGCCTTTTCGTCGCTGCCGATTGCGGGCCGCCGAAATGGTCGGCCTTTTTTATTGGATGGGCGCTTTAGCCATATTCGCCTCAAGCGAATGCGGCCAAAAAAAGCGAGGCGGAAGCCGGACGTTGCAGGCTTGGATCAAAAAGCCCAACGGAGTTGTGCAAAAGACGAGGCGTCATGAATTCTCAGGAACTGATTCGCATAGTGGACGGCATTGCCCGCGACAAGAACATTGATCGCGAGCAGATTTACAGCAATATCGAACAGGCCGTCGCCTCGGGTTTGCGAAAGCAATTCAACACCGAGGACGTGACCGAGTTCGTGGTCAAGCTGGACCGCACCAACGGCCAGATCTCCGCGACGCGCCAGGGCGTCGAGGTGCCGCTGGTCGTCATGGGCCGCATCGGCGCGCAGACCGTCAAGCAGGTCATGATCCAGCTCAACCGCGAGGATGAACGCGGCAGCATCTACGAAGAATTCAAGGATCGCGTCGGCACCATCATCACCGGCAGCGTGGCCCGCTTCGAAAACGGCACCATGATTGTGGCCCTGCAGCGCAATATCGAAGGCATCATGCCGCGCAGCGAGCAAATCCCCGGAGAGGCCCACCAGGTCGGCGAGCGCGTGCAATGTCTTATTTTGGAAGTCCGCGACACGCCCGCCGCCGTGAAAATCATCCTCTCCCGCAGCCACCCCGAACTGATCAAGCGCCTCTTTGAGCGCGAGGTCCCCGAGGTCGGCGAGCGCACCATCGAAATCAAAGCCCTCGCCCGCGAGCCGGGCCACCGCACCAAGATCGCCGTCAGTTCCATCGACACCAAGGTGGACGCCGTGGGCGCCTGCGTCGGCGTGCGCGGCAGCCGCATCAAAAACATTGTCGATGAACTCGGCGGCGAGAAGATCGACATCGTGCGCTGGAATGAATCGAGCCAGATATTGATCGCCAACGCCCTCAAGCCCGCCGAAGTCGCGGAAGTCGCCCTCTGCTTTGAACTGGGCCGCGCGACCGTGGTGGTGGACGACAGCCAGTTATCTTTGGCCATCGGCAAGCGCGGTCAAAACGTCCGCCTCGCCGCCCGCCTCACCGGTTGGGATGTAGACATTCTTACCCCTCCGGAATTCCAGGCCGGCGTGCAGCGCATGCACTCGACGCTCAAATCCATCGAGGGAATCAGCCAGGAAATGGTGGACAAGGTGGTTGCCCTGGGCCTGATCGACGTGCGCGACATGGAAGAAGTCGGCACCGGCCCGCTCATGGAAGAATTGAAACTGGACGAGGCCACCGCGCAAAAGGTCGTGGACCGGTGCGCCGAAGAGGCCAAGCTGGTGGCCGTCGAGCAGGAAGCCAAGAAGAGCGCCGACGCCAAGGCCAAGGCGGCCGACAAGGCAGCGTTGCTGGCCCTGGGCGTCGCCGCCCCCATCGAGGAAGCTCCGGCGCCGGCCGCCGAGGCGAGTGCATCGGCCAGCGCCGAAACCCCCGTCGAGGACGAAAAGGATTCTGCCGAACCGGCGGAGGAAAAGGTCCCCGGCGCTATGGAGGCGACCGAAGGACAATCCGCCGAAATCACCGCGCACCGTGGCCCATCAGCCGCGGATTTGGCGGAGCTGCAGCCGGAGGAGCAGGCGATTTCCGGTTTCGAATCCGCCTCGCAGCACGGGAATCATCCCGCATCCGAGGAATCGGAAACCGCCGCGCTGGCGGAAGGCAGCGCGCTGCCGCCGGGCGTGGAGAGCGGTGGGTGATCGCCCAGGGAATTCAGTCGATGGAGTTGATCGAAAAGTGCCGTTGTTGGGCAAGTGATGTTTGTGGGCCGACGAAGTAGCAGGATTTGCATTACCCGATTGGGAGTACGTTTTGGCTAAAGGCATACGCGTCAATCTGCTGGCCAAGGAGTTGGGCGTCGAAAGCAAACTCATCCTCGCGAAACTGCGCGAGGAAGGGTTGGGCGATCAGGCGCCCAATCACATGAGCACGTTGTCCATGGGTCTTGCCGAATCGGTCCGCGAGTGGTTCGGCGGCCAGGGTGGCGGCGGCGGCGGAACCGCCGTCGAAACCGCCGCGCCCGTCGAGACCAAGAAGAAGACTCGGCCGCCGGCGAAGAAGGACGAGACCTACGCGCCGCCTGAGGAGCCTCCCCGGCCGCACGTCGCCAAGACCGTCGAACACGCGCTGGCCTCCCCGGTTGCGCCGCCCGTTGTCGTTGCGGAGAAACCCGCTGTTACCGAGCGCCCCGTTGCGGACCGGTCCGTCGTCGAGCGGCCCGCTCCTGAACGACCCGTCGTCGAGCGCGCCATTCCAACGCCGACTCCACCGGTCGCCCCGCCGCCCGCGCCGGCTCCCGCTGTTATTCCGGCTCCCGCGTCCGCAGCGCCTGTCCCTAATCCACCGGCTCACGTGCACGAGCCGCTGGTCGCCCGCGAAACGCCTCCTGCGCCTCCAGCCCCGCCGGTCGCGCCGCCGGTAACCATGCGCCCGACGGTGACCATCGCCAACCGCCAGCCGCACCCGCCGGCCCCACCGGTCGAGGCCAGGACGCCGGTCACGCCCGCTCCCCAGCTTCGCACGCCCGAGCCGGCCAAAATCTCCGGCCCGCGCATTGTGCGCATCGAAAAAGAAGAAACGATCGACACGCGCGGCCCGCGCCGCCCCCTGGCCCCTGGTTCGAGCGGCAACGCCCCTCCCGCATTCTCGCCTCCCGCCGCTCGCGGCGGGCGCGGCGTCAAGATCGGCGACGAAGAGGAATCGGAGGAGCAGCGCAAGAAAAATGCCGCCAAGAAGGGGAACAGCAATTCCACACGCCGGCGCGGCGTGGACGGCCGGCGCGGCGAGGCCATGGAAAAGCTGCGCGAATTCACTCACGCCGATCTTCTCGAGCGCCAGGAGCGCCTCAACGCCGCCGCCAGCTATGCCGCCGGCGTCAATCAGCACCTCAATAAAACGCAAAACCGCGGCCAGCACGCCACCGCCCGCACCATCGTGCAAAAGGGCGAACCCGTCGAGATCGAGGAGCCGATTACGGTCAAAGCGCTGTCGGCCGCCCTGGGCGTCAAGAGCAACGACATCATCAAGCGCCTCATGAAGCAGAACGTGATGGCCACCATCAACCAGAGCCTGGACGCCGACACCGCCGGCACCATCGCCCTGGAACTGGGCATCGAGCTGCGCATCACGCAGCGGGCCAGCCTGGAAGACCAGTTCGTGAACGAAATCATCCAGCGCGCTGTCGAAGCGAAGAACCTGGTTCCGCGCCCGCCCGTGGTCACGATCCTCGGCCACGTCGACCACGGCAAGACCAGCCTGCTCGATAAGATTCGTAACGCGCATGTCGCCGCGGGCGAGGCCGGCGGCATCACCCAGCACACCGCCGCCTGGCAGGTGCAGATCGGCACTGGCGAGAACATCAAGCGCGTCACCTTTATCGATACCCCCGGCCACCAGGCCTTCACCAGCATGAGAGCGCGCGGCGCCAACATGACGGATGTCGTTGTGCTGGTCGTCGGCGCCACCGAGGGCGTGCAGCCGCAAACCATCGAATCCATCAACCACGCCCGCGCCGCCAAGGCGCCGATCGTCGTGGCCATGAACAAGATCGACCGCCCCGACGCCAACCCCGACATGGTCCTGGGCCAGTTGGCCAAGGAAGGGCTCAATCCCGTCGAATGGGGCGGCGACGTCGAAGTCCTGCGCACCAGCGCCCTCACCGGCCAGGGCATCCCCGAACTGATCGAAGTGCTGGACCTGCAGAGCCAGCTCATGGAACTCAAGACCGACCCGACAGTTCCCGCGCGCGGCATCGTCATCGAAAGCCGCGTGGACGAGGGCCTGGGCACTGTCGCCACCGTCCTTGTTCAGGACGGCACGCTTCGCGTGGGCGATATTGCCCTCGCCGGCGCGGGATATGGCCGCATCCGCAGCCTCCTCAACGATCGCGGTGAGCCGATTCAGGAAGCCACTGCCTCCACGCCGGTCATGGTGAGCGGCCTGGGCGTGCCCCCCAATGCGGGCGACCGCTTCTTCGTCGTCGAGGATATGGATCGCGCCCGCAGCATCGCCGAAGAGCGCTCCAGCCAGACGCGGCAGAATTTCCTCGCCGGCCAGAGCCGCGTGACCGCGGACAATCTGCTGGCCACCATGCGGGCCGGCGCTATCCGCACCATCAACCTCATCATCAAGGCCGACGTGCAGGGTTCCGTGGAAACCCTCGCCAAGACCGTGACCGACTCCAACACCGAAGAAGTCCGCGTCAAGGTCATTCACTGCGGCGTCGGCCCCATCAACGAAAGCGACGTGGAACTGGCAATGGCCACCCGCGCCAGCTTCGATGATCCCAAGAAAGACAAGGTTGCCGTCATCGGCTTCCACGTCGTGCCCGACGATTCGGCCCGCGCTTTGGCCGAGCAGAACCGCATCGACGTGAAGCTCTACCGCGTCATTTACGAAATCTTCGACGATCTGAAGAAGGCGCTGTCGGGCATGTTGGCCCCGGAAGTGCGCGAGAAACTCCACGGCCACGCCGAAATCCGCCAGGTCTTCAAGGTCTCCAAGGTCGGCAATATCGCCGGCTGCATGGTCACCGACGGCCACATCCAGCGCGGCAGCCGCATCCGGCTCATCCGCAACGGCACGGTCATCACCGAAGACCTCTCGCTGGAAACGCTCCGGCGCGTCAAGGACGACGTCAAGGAAGTCAAAGCGGGTTTTGAATGCGGCATCAAGATCGCCGGCTACGACGACATCAAGGTGGGTGACGTCCTGGAGGCTTACGTCCGCGAGGAGTTCGAGCGGACCTTATAAATCTCCATCATGGTCATCGGCGTCCTGCAACTGGAATTAAGTATCGACGACGCGATGAGCCTCAAGGACAAGCGGCGCGTCATTAAGAGTCTAAAAGATCGGCTCATGCACGGCCGCAATATCTCGGTCGCCGAGGTTGGGGCGCTGGACGCTCATCGCCGTTCCGTTCTCGCCGTCGCCATGGTGGCCAACGACAGCGGCTACGTGGAGGGCGCCCTCAGTAAGCTCGTCGATTTTGTGAAGACTGTTCCGCAAGTCGGCCTGGACGATTACCAGATCGATCTGCTCTAGAAGGAATCGGAAAGCTGGTAAACGTGTCGCGTCGCACTGAAATGCTCGGCAGCACCATCCATCGCGAACTGGCGATGATCATCCTGCGCGAATTGAACGATCCGCGCCTCACTGGAATGCCCAGCATCACGCGCGTGAAAGTCAGCGGCGACCTGTCCATCGCCGATGTGTACGTCACCGTGATGGGCACCGAAGGCCAGCAGACCGCCGCGCTCAACGCCCTGCGCCACTCGGCGGGTCTGCTGCGGACGCGCCTTACTGATGCGCTTTCCATGCGGGTGACGCCCTTTTTGAAGTTTCACCTCGACGAGCAGTTGAAAAAAGAACTCGCCGTGCTGGAGGCGCTGCGGAAGGTGGAAATGGAAAGCGCCCAGAAAGATGCTCCCGCTCTCGCTCAGGATGAATCCACCGGCGGCGATGAACAGTCCAACCATGATCAGGATGCAAATTTGCCATGAAGAATGCTGGAAAACATGCGGATGAGTTGAAATCGCTGCTCAAGCGGCTGGCCAAGGACGTTAAGACGCCCCTCACGCCCAGGCAGCCGCAGGACCCGCTCAAGGCCCTGGTCCGCGCGGCCATGAGCTACGACATGCCCGACACCCGCGCCGAGGAGGCGATGAAGGCCATCGAAGGCGAATTCGTCGATCTCAACGAGCTGCGCGTGGCCACCGAACTGGAAGTGCAGGAACTGCTCGGCACCAAATACCCCGTGATCGAACGGCGCGTGCAGATGATCACGCAGGCGCTCAACACCATCTTCGAGCGCGAGCACACCCTGAGCCTGGAGCGCCTGCGCTCGGTCTCCAAGCGCGACGCGCGGCAATTCCTCCGCGAACTGCCGGGAATTCATCCCTTCGTCGAATCGTATGTCATGCTCATGAGCTTCGACGGCCACGCCATTCCCATGGACGACCTGATGCTCGACTACCTCCGCCGCCAGGAGGTCATGGACGAGGCGACCCCCCTCGAGGACGCCCATCGTTTCCTCGAGCACAACCTCAAGGCCGAGGAATGCTTCGACTTTTTCGTCCTCGTGCGCCGCGCCAGCCAGATCGGCCTGGATGTGGAAACGGAAACCGATAAAAAGAAAAAGGCCAGGTAATAGGTAATGAGTAAGCAGGTTCTGCGAGTGAGAATCCCATGACCGACCGACTTCCCCCCGACACGCTGCGCATCGCCCTCCCCAGCGGCAGCCTGCAAAATTCGACGATTGATCTCCTCGGCCGCGCCGGCTTCCGCGTCAGCGTCCCCGAGCGCAGCGTCTTCCCGCGCATTGACGATGACAAACTCTCCGCCGTCCTCTTCCGCGCCCAGGAGATCAGCCGCTACGTCACCGAGGAGATCGTCGATTGCGGTCTGACCGGCCACGACTGGATCGTCGAAAACGGCAACGAAAACGACGTGGTGGAGTTGTGCGAACTGGTCTATTCCCGCGCCAGCAGCGGCCCCACCAAGTGGGTGCTGGCCGTTCCCGAGGAGAGCGCCGTCACCAAGCCCGAGGATCTCAACGGCGGCATCATCGCCACCGAACTGGTCAACACCACGCGGCGCTACTTCGCCTCCAAAGGCGTGAAAGTGACCGTCGAATTCAGTTGGGGCACGACTGAGGTTAAGGCCCGCCTGCTGGACGCCATCGTGGAGGTCACCGAAACCGGCAGCAGCCTCCGCGCCAACAATCTGCGCATCGTCGAAACACTTCTCACCAGCACCCCGCGATTTGTGGCCAACAAGACCGCCTGGGAAACTCCCTGGAAGCGCGAAAAGATGGAAAACATCGCCATGCTCCTCAAGGGCGCCATCGAAGGCCGCGCCAAGATCGGCCTGAAGATGAACGTCCCCCAGGCCAAGCTTGCCGAAGTGCTATCCTTCCTGCCGAGCGAAAAAAGCCCCACGGTCAGCCGCCTCGCGGATGAAGCCTGGGTGGCGGTTGAAGTGATCCTGGAAGACAGACAGGAGCGGGAGCTGGTCCCCCGGCTCAAGCGCGCCGGGGCGAGCGGGATCATTACCTATCCGTTGAATAAGGTGATTCCTTGAGAACATTCACGAGCCAATCCGCAATCACATCAGTCGCGGCACAATAACATTGCCGCTTTTTTGAAGTCCTCCTTTTCATGGATCTGACGGGGCCTGCGAACCCGTGATTCTTAATGCCCGTTTCATAGTAAACTGTTCGGCATGCCAAGGTTATACTGCGTCTGTTAACGAGCCGGCCGATGCGGACCGAAGAACCCAATCATGGGCGATTCACTTGTGACAACCGCCGTTGACCGTCCCGGCGCGCAACCCGCGCCGGACGTGCTTGCTCGTGTGCAGTCGCTCTACGATGCGGGCCTGATGCTGCAGGCCTATCAGTCGGCCGCGGCAGCGGGCCCACTTGAGCGATGGGCATCCGTACCCGCGCGCATTCTCGCGGCGCGGGTAGCGCGAAATGTCGGCGCGACTCGCCTCGGACGAACATTGGTTCGCCGCGCCGCCAGGGAAGAGCCGGAACATCCGTTGGCCAGGTATTATCGCGCCGGTGATCTGCTGGACTCGCGCGGCCCGATGGCGGCGTGGGAATATATGCGTTCCATCGGAACGCTTGATCGGGCCGACGATTCGATCCGCGCGGATTGGCTTGCCTACCAGGCGCAGATCGCCTGGAGCTTCCGCGATTTTGACAGGGCCGAATCCCTCATGGCCCGCGCGACGGAGATTGGCGGCCAGACTCCCCGGCTCTGCGTGATGCGCACCAGCCTGCTGGAGGCACAGGACCAATATGAACAGGCGATCGCGAGCGCTTTGCAGAGCCTGCAGGAATTTCCCTGCCACCGTCCGACCATTCAATGCGCGTCTCATCTTCTTCAGATGCTGGATCGTGACGGCGAGGCGCTGGCGCTGCTGTTGGATTCGTCGGCCCGAATCGAAAGCGGGCCCGTCGCCTGGCAGACGGCCGCCCTGCAAATGAACATGGAGCTCTATGATGGCGCATGGGAATCGTTGGAGCGCGCTGAAAAGCTTCTGCCGATGATGGAGCCGGCCTGGGGCAAGGCACTGGCCGCGATGCGCTCGGATCTAAGCTATCACCAAGGCGATTTATCGGGGGCGATCGAGTTGGCACGAGAATCCGGCAATCGGTTTCTCGCTGCCGTCGCCGATCGCCTGGCCGCGCCGGATCCGAATGCAAGGCGCGTTTGCCTGAAGGTGCCCTTCGTGCGCCAGCACCATATGACTTGCGCGCCGGCCACGTTGTCGGCGATCAGCCGTTATTGGGAAACGGCCGCCGATCATTTGGCGGTGGTTGAGGAGATTTGCTACGACGGGACCCCTTCCCACAGCGAGCGTCGCTGGGCGATGGATCATGGCTGGGTCACAAGGGAATTCACCGTGACCTGGGAGGCCGCCAAGTCCCTGATCGACCGGGGCGTACCCTTTACGCTGGCCACCGTGGAAGCCACCAGCGCCCACCTCCAGGCCGTCATCGGCTACGACGAAAAACGCGGCACGCTCCTCGTGCGCGATCCCTACCGTTATTACCAGGGCGAATTCCATGCCGAACCGATGTTCAAGCGTTACGCCGCGACGGGCCCGCGCGGGATGGCGCTGGTGCCGGCCGGCCGTGCCGAATTGCTCGAAGGGTTGAGTCTCCCCGACGGCGATCTGTACGACTTTTCTTTTGAGCTTCTTTCCGCCCTGGACCGCCATGACCGCGCCGCGGCGCTGCGTGCGAGTGAGTCGATGATTGAGCGCGACCCCAGTCATCGCCTGACCCTCTGGGGGCGCCGGGCGCTTACGCGCTATGACGGCGATCCCGCGGTAGAGTTGCAAGTCGTCCAAAAGCTGCTCGATCTGTATCCCGACGACAATCATCTCAGGTATTCCAAACTCGCTCTGCTTCGAATCCTGGGGAGGCGAGACGAGCGATTGCAGGCGCTGGAGGAAATCTGCCACAAAGGTCCCTGCGAAGCGGTCTTTCAGCAGGAATTGGCCAATGAATTGGGAGTGGACGCCCGGCAACATCCGCGCGCGATCCGCATCCTGCGCAAGTCTCTTTTTCGCCAGCCGCGCAGCGGGGCATCGCTGCATGGTCTGGCTGGAAAATACTGGGCTCAACTCGACCGTCAGCGATCGCTGGAGCTCTATCGCTTCGCCGCCTGCCTCGACGACAAGAATGAATCGGCCGCGGAGAGTTACTTCATCGCCGGCCGTCACCTGCGCAAATCCGACGAGGCAATGGACTTTCTACGCGCCCGCTTCGTGCGGTTTGGCGGCAAGTCGGCGCTTCCGGCACAAACCCTCAGTTGGGCCCTCGAAGCGCTGGCCCGCGCTCCCGAAGCCATGGCCGTGTTGGACCAGGCCCAAATGCGCCGGCCCGATGACGGCAACCTGATGCTCTACTCAGCCGGAATGCTTGCGCGCCACGGCAACGCCGAAAAGGCGCGGCTTCTCGTCAAGGCGGCCGCTGGAAACGCTCATCCGGCGCAATGGCTCCGGACGGCGGCGACGCTCTCTTCCTATTCCGGCGAATTGACCGAAGCGCTGGTCCATTGGCGGGAAGTTTTGCGCACCCAGCCGCTGGCGATGGATGCGCACGAAGCGGTTACGCGTCTGACCGCGCAGACGCAATCAACCGCCGCCGCACTGACCCACCTCGAAGCCGCGTGCGCAAAATTTCCCAGCTATTTCCCGCTGGCGCAGCTTCGCATCGGATGGCTGCGGAGAGAAGACGAAGAGGGAGCTGCGCGCGCCCTGGCCGAGCTGGTCGCGCAGCGCCCGTTGGACGCATGGGCGCGCCGGGAACTGGCGCTGGTTCTGTGTGAACTGCGCCGATTCACCGACGCTCGCGACGAGGCCGCCTGGGGTCTGCGGCTCGATCCAAATTCACCCATCTCGCACTACGTCCAGGGCGGTGTGCTGAACGGTCTGAATCAGGTCGAGGAAGCACGGCAGTGCTGGCGCAAAGCCATCACGCTTTCGGTTGACTACCAGTTTGCCATCACCGCGCTGGTCGATTCTTTCCCCGCGGCCTCCAGCCGTCGCGCCGCGCTGCGATTTGTGCAGTCTGAACTGGTGCGGCAGGTCATCTTCGGCGAGGGATTGCTGGCCTACCGCACGCAGGCCTCCGATACGCTGGCGCCCGCGGAACTGCTGGCCGATTTGCGCGAAGCGCTGGCCGCGCGCCCAGATCTGTGGCACGCCTGGTCGGCCGTGATCGGACAACTGGAATCGATGGACCGCCTCGATGAAGCGCTGGAGCTAGCCCGCCAGGCGACGGGGCGTTATCCGCTGGTTCCACGCATCTGGATGGACCTTGCTCGCGTATCGCGAATTCGCGGCGATCTCGCTGGCGAAATCGAAGCGATGCGCGAATGTCTGCGCATATCCCCCGGCTGGCTGATGGCGTCGCGTCAACTGGCCGACGCCCTGATCCGCCAGGGTGATCTCACTCAGGCCCAGAAGGTGATGCGCAGCGCCATCGCGCGCGATCCGTTGGATGCCGTCAATTACTGGTCTTTCGCCGGAATTCTATGGCGTCTTGGCAAGCATCAGGCGGCAATCGTGCGCACTAAACAGGCTGTGTTGATGGACCCGGGTCTCACCGGCGCCTGGGACACGCTGCGCCGCTGGACAGCTCAGCGCAAGCGCACCGACGAGGCCGTCGAATTGGCGCGCCGCCTGACTGTTCGCCGCGCCGGCGAGGCGCGCTCATGGCTTGTTCTGGCCAGGATGCTTGGCGGCGAAGCGGCGCTCGATGATCGCTTGGCCGCCTGCGACAAGGCGCTGTCGCTCAATCCGCGCTCCGTCGAGGCCGCCGACCTGAAGGCGGTCCTGCTCACCCAGGCCAAGCGATACGAGCATGCCATGGATGCGTGCAAGCTCGAAGCATACGGGGATCACCCGCCCCCTCCGCTGCGCGGCCGAGCGGCCTGGGTCATGGCCGAGTGCGGCGACCGCGACGGGGCTATTGTGCTCATGAAATCCGTCCTGCGCGATGAAACGACTTATTTTTGGGGATGGCGGACGCTTTGCGAATGGCTGGCCGCCGACAAGGAACCCGAACGGCTTCTTCAGGCTGCCCAGGAGATGGCCGGGCATTTTCCCAACAACGTCGAGGCGCTCAACATCCTGGCCGACGCGCAGATTCGTTCAAAAAACCGCGACGGCGGGAAGGCAACACTGGCCCGCGTGCTGGCGATCTCGCCGGTCAACGAATTCGCCGCATTCCGCCTCTTTGATGTGCAACTGGAGGACAGCCAACTTGACGCCGCCGCCAGGACACTGGAGCTGCTCCTCAAACATCAAAATGGCAAATGGGCGCAGCAGCGGCAGATCGCGCTGGCCGTGCGGCGCGGCGACAAGGAAGAGGCGGCCCGCGAATTCTCCGCGGCGTCCAAGTGGGCCCTGACCGATCCGGCTCCGTTCAACGCCGCGATAAAAGACCTCGACAAGGCCGGCCTGGGGTCCATCGTGGATACGGCGCTGATGGCGTCCGTCGAGTCATCGCTAGGCGAGACTGTTGCGGCCGGTAGCGCTAGGCTGTGCGAAACCTGGATGCAACGCTGCGTCGCGCGTAGGCGATGGCGCGAAAGCGGGAAATTTCTCAAGAAACTGCGCGGCCGCCGCGAGGAATGGCTGGCGGCGGTGGTGCCGTATCTGAACGGATTGGCCGCGGCAAAAAAATATGACTCTGTCCGCAGGATTCTCCGCAGACACCGCCCCGATTTAAAGAGCGATACGCGAGCGTGGGGTACGATGGGATACGCGCTGATGAACTCGGCGCGGTATCGCAGCCAGCAAAAGATCGTCAGCAAATGGATGGCCGATTACGCATCGCGG
>JBEKYH010000077.1:0-13547 GCA_049511115.1 Tepidisphaeraceae bacterium
GATGAAGCTGGCCCACTCCGCCGGCAGGTCTTCCTGCGGGAAAATGGCCGTCACCGGGCACTCATCCACACACAAGCCGCAGTCAATGCAGGCGTCGGGGTCAATATACAGCATCTCCGATGCGGCGAAGTTCGCCTCGTCTTTCGTCGGATGAATGCAATCCACGGGGCAAACCGTCACGCAACTCGTGTCTTTCGTCCCGATGCACGGCTGGGCAATAATATGTGCCATGAGGCAGCTTTCTCCTTGAACGCGAAAAGTCGGTCTGGGATTGTAGCGGCAACGCCCCAGCCCGACAAATCCCCTATCCCGCCGCAATTTTTCGCCCGGCGCGCACATTACCTTCCATACATTCCAACCCTTGAACCCTTGATCCCTTAAACTCTTAAGCTCTCTTACGCCCCCAAAACCCCCTACGTCCAAATACCATCACTTCCCTATTCGCGCCGTTCCCCGTACAGTACAGACTTGTCGTTGTCTTGGGAGTGCCCAAGAGAACATCCAATTATTGAAGGGAAGTTGTCCATGCGTTCAATGAAGAATTGTGCCTTCGTTCTGGTTCTGGGGCTGATTCCCGTCGGCTGCACCGTTGATATCGAAGAAGTCCCCCCGCCGCGGGAAGTCATCGTCGAGCCCGCTCCGCCGCCCGATGAGGTCGTTGTCGCCCCGGCGCCGATCGTCGATGACCCGTCAGTCGTGGCGGTGGATGTCGAGCCTGACCCGGCCCTGCGGGTTTATGTCTACGATCCCGGCTTCCCGCCCGGCGTCTATCTTTATGGCGGCTTCTATTTCTACGAGGGACATCGCTATCCCCACGACGTCTTCATTAACCGTGTGGTGACCGTGAACATCCAACAACATCGCTTCGCGGATCCCGACGAGAACCGCCGCGCGGGCGTGCGCATCGAAGCACAACACCGCGCCGCGTTCGCCCGCAAGCAAGCGGCGCAAAGAGCTGCGCCTAAGAAGGAAGAGAAGAAGAAAGAGGACCAGCAGCAGGGCCAGCCCGGCAAGATGCTCGGAAATTAACGCCAGATTCGCCGCCGGTGCGTTTGCGCGCACCGGCGACGATTTTTTCTCCATCCAATCGCTCCCCTTTGCCGATGTGTTATCGGACGCATTGCGCGGATACTCCGCGCAGCTCGTCCGTTGACGCTCTGTCTCGGTATTGGGAGCTAACTCCATGCCTACGTTTTCCACCGCTCGGGCCGGCTCGCTTTTGGGCGGCATCGTCTTTCTGTTCATCCTCCTTTGCGGGCGCGTCGCCTACCTGCAAACCTACGGCCGCGAAACGACCATCCTCCGCGCCGAACGCCAGCAGCATCAGAACCTCACCCTCCAGGCCCGCCGCGGCGGCATCTTTGACCGCAACGGCATCCTCATGGCCGGCACCATCCAGACCCAAACGCTCTTCATCGATCCCAAGTTCATGGCCGAGGAATTTGCTGCCAGCGGCAAAGGCCCCGACGGGCTCAACGCGGCCATCGTCCAGCTCTGCAATTTGATCGACAAGGAACCCGATGATGTGCGCAAAATGCTGGCCGACAAATCGACCAGCCGCTATGTCAAAATCGCCCAGGACCTCGACTCCGACACCTGCGACCAGATCGCCCAGCTTGATCTCCCTGGCGTGGGCGTTGTCCCCACCAGCCGCCGCGTTTACCCGATGGGCTCGCTCGGCTGCCACATTCTTGGCGGCGTCGGCGGCGACGGGTCGGGGATCGAAGGAATCGAACTTGAATACGACAAAATCCTCTCCGGCAAGGATGGCTTTGAGCGCCTCACCAAAGACGCCCGCCGCCGCCCCATCGCGGTGGCCGCCGAGGATTACCTCCCGCCCGAGCATGGCCAGCACCTGGTTCTCACGATTGATTCCAATATTCAGATGATGGCCGAGCAGGAATTGGCCGCGACCTGCGAAGCCAACAAGGCCAAGCGCGGCGAAGTCGTCGTCATGGATCCCCACACCGGCGAAATCCTCGCCATGGCCAACTGGCTGGCCGGCTATCCCGGCTTCAATCCCTCCAATTTGAACGATTCCCCGCAGGAGGCCCGCCGCAATCGCGCGATCACCGATCCTTACGAACCAGGCAGCGCTTTCAAGCCCTACGTCGCCGGGCCGGCATTAATGTGGAACATCACCCGCCCCGACGAAGTCTGGCCCGTGCATGGCGAACATTACATCGCCCCCGACGGACGCCATGTCTCCGATGACGCGCCGTACAGCGACCTGTGCACGTGGGACGGCCTGGTCAAATCCAGCAATATCGTCATGTCCATGCTCTCTGAGCGCATGGGCAATGCCAAACTTTACGCCGCGATCACGCGCTTTGGCTTTGGCCATGTCACCGGCATCGACCTCCCCGGCGAAAATCCCGGCAAAATCAACCCACTGAATAAGTGGACCAAGTTCAGCACCGAGAGCGTCGCGCAAGGTTACGAGGTGATGGTCACGCCGCTTCAACTGGCCCGCGCCTTCTCGACCATCGCCAACGGCGGACGGCTCGTTCAGCCGCACATGTTGCTGGGCACCCTCGACCCCGACGGGCAGGTTCTCTCCAAAACCGCCCCTCCCGATTTTGACAAACTGCCGCAGGTGCTTTCCCCCGATACGGTCGTCGAATTGCGGCGGATTTTGTCGGATGTGGTCATTCGCGGCACCGCCAAGGGCTGCCGCAGCACCGTCTGGAACATCGCCGGAAAGACCGGCACCAGCCACATCAGCCTGGGGCGCGAAGGCTATAGCCCGACGCGGTACAACAGCAGCTTCATCGCCTGCGCCCCGGCGGAGGATCCGAAGCTGGTAATCGCCTTCATTGTGCACGACCCCGGCGGATCAGCCTACTTCGCCGGTCAGGTCGCCGCGCCCGGCGCGTGCCGCGTCCTGGAAGAAGCCCTCACCTACATGAACGTGCCGGGTTCGCCGGCGCTGCCGCTTCCCCCGTCAGAAGTGGCCGGCAAACTCTGGGAATTTCAGCCGACTCAGATCACCGATCGGTCGTTTGGATCCAAAATGCTGGCGCAGTGACTCGGTGGGGGGGTAACTCATTTTAATGGCGGCCTCCCCCTTTACCCACTCGCCCTGTACTCAGGGAGAGGGTTGGGGTGAGGGTTCTTCGCCTTTCGCCGCAGTTGAGCGGCATACCCATTGGGCGATTTGATTAACATTTGCTTATTGCAAGAAAGGAATTGATTCCTATTTTGCAAAACTTCGCGGGATCGCTATTTATCGCCTTCGCCCCCTCCCGCGCCGTTTTCGACTCTCTCCACCCCGACTTGGCTGCTGCGCTTGCGACCGCTGTTTGCCGGCCTTGGCGCCAGGCCCAGCCGGCTGCGCCGCCGGATGCCCGGCCCGGCCCAGGACCTTCATAATCGCCAGATCAAGCTGCCGCCGCGGCGGATCGACTTTCACGATCCGCGCCGTCACCAGGTCGCCGATGCCTATGCGCTTGCCCGTGCGCTGGCCACGGATAACGCCGGCTCCGATGTCCACATCCCACCAGTCGTCCATCAAGTCGTCGTAGCGGATCACTCCGTCGATCAGGTACATGGAAAGCTGCACGAATATGCCAAAGTTGGTGATGCCGGTGACCACGCCGGGAAAATCCTCGCCGATGTGGCCGACGAGCAACTCCAGCACCTTCACCTGCCGGAGCTCTCGCTCGGCATCGTCCGCGCGGCGCTCGGTGAAGCTGAGATGCTTGCCCAGGTCCACGAGTTCCACTTCGGGAATCACGTTTTCCAGATGAAGTTTTTTCCGCCGCCCCCCGCTGCCGCCGGCCGCTTCCGTGGCTTTGATGTATTCCCCCAGCAGCCGGTGAATCGTCAAATCCGCGTAGCGCCGGATCGGGCTGGTGAAATGGCAATAGTGCTCGCTGGCCAACGCGTAATGCCCCACCACGCGCGGCGAATATTCCGCGCGGCTCAGGCTGCGCAGAACGGACAGATTAATCGCAAACGCCTCGGGCTTTCCCTTCACTGAATCGAGCAGCGCCTGAATCGCCTTGCGGTCGATTACCTTAGGGAGCTTATATCCGCCGGCCTGCACAAACTGCCGCAGGCGCTGATCGTCTTCCTTGGGTTCAGGGTGAATGCGGCGCAGGAAGGGAACATTCATGCCGTCCAGCGCGCGAGCCACCGCCTCGTTGGCTTCGACCATGAACATTTCAATCAGCGTATGCGTAAAGCTCTGGTCTTCCGGCTCGGCACCTGCGACCTTACCTTCTTCATCCAGCACTAATTCCATCTCCGGCAACCCCAGCACAATCTGCCCCGCCTCCAGGCGACGCTTCTGGATGCGCTTGGCCAGCGCATTCATCTGATGCAGCAGTTCGACAACCGCCGGTGGATAACTGTCGATCTTGCGCGGACCGTCGGGATGCGGGACAATATCCGCGTGGTCGATGATGGCCTGCGCCTCCCGATATCGCAGGCGGCTTGCGCTGCGGATCACCGTGTTCGCAAAGCGGCTGCCCACGGGCCGCGCGTCTTCGTCAAAGGTGATGAACGCGCTCTTGCACAGGCGCGGCACGCCCTCCTGCAAGCTGCACACGCCGTTGCTCAAAATCTCCGGCAACATGGGAATGACATGCCCGGGAAAATAGCAACTGTTCCCGCGCTCTTTCGCCTCGATGTCCAGTGCTCCGCCGGGTTCGACGAAGAATGAAACATCGGCGATGTGCACGCCCAATTCCCATTGGCCGCTGTTCAATCGCTTGAGGCTGATGGCGTCGTCATAATCCTTCGCATCGTCCGGATCGATCGTGCAGACGCTTTCGCCGCTGAGGTCCATGCGACCAGAAAGCGGCGGCGCCGCGTTGAACCGGTCCACCGCTTCGCGCGCCTCGGCCAAAACCTCATCCGGAAACTCCGCCGGCAAATTGAACTGGACAACGATCGCTTTGTAATCAACGTCCTTCTCGCCGGACTGACCGAGCACTTCGGTGATCACGCCCTGGGCCGGTTCATCTCCTTTTGGATAAGTCGTCAATTCGATGACGACCTTGGTGCCCGGCTTGATATGTCGCGCCGCCGCATCCGGCGCTTCGATGGCCGTGGTCAGTGTGTTCCCGTCCGGCAGGACCACCCACTTCCCATGCTGCTTGGCCAGCGATCCGACGAAGCGCTTTTGCGAGCGCGTGATGATCGTCACAATGCGCCCGCGCCACATGGCCTTGCCGTCGCGCTCGCTGCGCTGGGTGATTTTGGCGCGGACGATGTCGCCGGTCATCGCGCCGCCGTTTTCCCCCTCGGGGATAAACAAATCCTCCCGGTTGGTCGGATCGGTCGGTACCACGAACCCAAAGCCGCGCAGATTGTGGCGGTAAACGCCGGTGAATTCGTCGCGGCTGGTCGCGCCCTGCGTGGCCGGCAGAAGCAGATGGCCGCCCGCGCCCAGGACGACGTGCCCCTGGTGCATCAGGTCGCGCAGCGCCTGCCGAAAGGCGTTGTAATTCTCTTCTTCGTGCAGATTCAGATCGCGGGCCAACCGGCGCGGCCGCTGGGGCCGATAGTCGGTCGATTTGAGATGTTCAAGTATTCTCGATTGGATTGGATTAGGCATTTAAGTTGTTTTTGACACGCCGGAAGCCGCGCGCCGTTGCAATTCCGTAATGAACAACGTGTGTTCGGTTGAGGCAATCCCTTCCTGTAACCGGGCCAATGCCGCGGCCAGATCGCCTTTAAGTAATGACGAAGTGTCCAGCCACAGGCCGGGAAACACTTCGCTGTGAAACAGTCCATCGGCGGCGGGCGCAAGTCGCGCATACTCGCCTTGCCGAAGGACAAAATAATCAAATTCGCCGTCCAGCGTTCGCCAGACAATGTACTCGCGCACACCGGCCCGGCGGTAGAGCTGGAGCTTGTCGTGCAGGTCATAACTGGCCGACGACGCGGCAATTTCAGCGACCAGTTCCGCAGCGCCGGCGAGAATATTGTCAGAATCGACCTTGGATTGCCCGCCTCGGGACGGAGCGATTACCAGAACCACGTCGGGTTGCGGCAAGTTGTCCGAATCGACTCGGAGAGTGGCATCGTCGCCTCCCTGCACACCCGGAGTAGCGACTATGTAAGTACCAAACAGCGTGACCAATTTTAAATGTGGATATCCATGACGATCGAATGCAACTGGTGGCGACACGTACACCCTCCCGTCAATCAACTCCGCCTTTTTCAAACCCGGCATGGCATCATATCGCCGCACAAATTCCGCCCCGGTCAGGCGGTCCCCGTTTTCCAGAGGCGGCAGCGACGATGAGGATGAATGTGTCCCGCGCAAATCCGCCGCAATGTACACCCTCCCGTCGATCAACTCCGCCTTCTTCAAAGCCGGCATAGCCTCGTAGCGCCTTACAAATTCCCCCTGCGACAGGCGGTCCCCATTCTCCAGCGGAGGCACAGCCGGCGCCTTGGTATGGTTCGGCGTTACTCGATTGGCCAGTTGCGACATGCTTGAATTATAGCAGACCAAGCCGATGTGCGGGCAAACTACGCCCGTTTCAATCTCTTCTAACAATCTCATTATCCTTCAACAACACTCTTCTCTATCGGCTCCACCGTCACCCCTTTTGAGCGGAGAAACTCAATCGCCTGATTCACCTGAACCTCAGTACCGGTCAGCAAAACTGCCATAATCCCGATCTCATGTTGCACACTGGCCTGGCGAATGTCAAAACTGACGTCCGGGAACTTCCGGCTCATTTGCCAGATAATCGGCTGCTCCACCTGCTTTCGGGTGGGAAACGTAAACCAGCAGCGTTTGGAGTATTCCTGATTCATTTCAATCCGCGTTTAGCGTCCGCCGCCAGCAATGGCCGGCACAATGCTGATCTCATCCCCCGCCTTCACCGGCGTCTCCAGGTTCTTCAAATGCCGAATGTCCTCGTCATTGACGTAAACATTCACAAACCGGTTGAGTTGGTTGGGCCCTTTGAAAAGCCGCGTCTCGATGCCGCCTGCCTTGACCTTCAAATTATTGAGAACCTCGCCCACGCTGATGCCGTCGGCCTCGACGATGTCTGAGCCTCCCGTGAAGCTCCTCAGCGGCGACGGAATGCGAACTTTTACGCTCATGGTGTTTACCTGATCTTCCAAAAATTGTCGGTCACTAAACCGTCGCCGGCGCAGGCGCCTGCCTCGGCATCGTGACCTTTCCCGCTCGCTCCTGCTCTTCCAAAAATCGATCAAAATCGGCCAGCTTCGGCTCAATCACCGCCGGCGGCGTCAAATCATTCTGCACCGTCTCCAGCGTCTTCAGCCCATTCCCCGTGATACTGATGACAATGCTCTCATCCTTGGGAATCCGTCCCTGTGCGATGAGCTTCATCGCCACCGCCAGCGTCGTCCCGCCGGCCGGCTCGGTCCAGGTTCCTTCCAGCTTGGCCAGCAGTTTGATCGCGTCGATGATTTCGCGATCGGTCGCGCTTTCTCCCCACCCGCCGCTGTCCTTGATCGTATGCCAGACATAATACCCGTCGGCAGGATTGCCGATGGCGATGCTCTTGGCAATCGTGTTGGGCTTCTGCGGCTCGATGATGTCCGATCCCTTGTGGATCGCCGTCACCACCGGATTGCACCCTGCCGCCTGCGCCGAATAAATCTTCGGCGAGTTGTCCTGCACCAGCCCAAGCTCGATAAACTCCTTATACGCCTTGTAAACTTTGGGCAAAATCGTCCCGCCCGCGGTGGGGACCACCGTATGCTGCGGCAGCCGCCACCCCATCTGCTCGGCAATCTCAAACCCAAAGGTCTTGGCCCCTTCCGTGTAATAGGGCCGCAAATTGACGTTTACAATCGCCCACCCGTACTTGTCGGCGATCTCCGTGCAGAGCCGATTGACGTCATCATAATTCCCGCGGATGCGCACCATGGTCGGCCCGAAGATCAGACTCCCCAGCACCTTCCCCTGCTCCAGATCATGCGGAATCATCACAAAACATCGCAGCCCCGCCTGCGCCGCGTGGGCCGCCGTGCTATTGGCCAGATTACCCGTCGAGGCACACCCGACGGTGTCAAATCCAAACTCAATCGCTTTGCTGATGGCGACCGAAACCACGCGCTCCTTGTAGGAGTATGTGGGGTAATTGCACGAATCGTCCTTGATCCAAAGATCGCGGCAGCCCAGGTCCCGCCCCAGCCGCTCGGCTTTCTTGAACGGCGTAAACCCCGAAAAATGCCCGGTTTTTGGCGCGCCCTCGATAGGCAGCAAATCCTTATACCGCCACAGCGACTTAGGCCCGCGCGCGATAGATTCGCGCGTCACTTTGCCCTTCATCTTCGCGTAGTCGTACTCCACCTCGTACGGGCCAAAGCATTGCTCGCACACGTGCACCGGCGAAACCGGCACGCGGTGCCCGCATTCTTTGCATTTTAAGCCAATAACGTAACTCATGAGCCGTGCCACCATGCCCGCAAGGGAACGCGCTGTCAAGCGCTCAATCGCCCTTTGCCAGTCAGATTCTATGCTCGAAAAAAATCGCGCCGCTTAATCTTCGCCCGCCGGCCGTCAGGGTGGTGAAACACAATGCCTTCAGCCGGATGACCCGGGCTGAACAGGCTCTCGGCCCGCTCTAGCCAGGTCCTAAGCTCGGCAAATGTACGCGGCGCATTACTGTAGACCGGTGCGCGGAGGTTGAACGGCAGGCATACGTGCTTCTCGAGCCCCAGTTCGTTACCTTGGATGTTGGGCCCGAGAGCTTCGCTTGGATGTTCGCCGTCAGGCCAATCCGAGACAGCAGTATTTCGAGCTGCTTCGTAGAGCCACCGATCGTCCGGAGAGAACTCGTCCGCGTCGACGTACCAGCCATCAATGATGCCTTGGTGCTTCTGTTTAGGCGATGGATTCCGCCGCTTCTCGACGCGAACCAATTGGCCCGACCTCACAGTAAGGCGCACATTGGTGCCATCGAGCTTCTCGGTAGGGATCCCTTCGCCCGCGATAACCCATTCACACCCGGCGCGCACCTTATCCGTGACTCGGAAGCTTCCATCTCGGTCGAAGAGCGTGGGAATTTTTTCCATGACGGCCAAACCTTTCTTGACGGGATGAAGCAATTCACCTGCCGAGATAGCGCCCTTTGCCAAACCGCTTGCGAGCGACCTAATGAGTTCTGCAACCGATACATCCGCTTCAAGCGCCATTCGCTTCAAGGCCTTCCGTTCATCGGCGGACATCCAAACGACTAACCGGCCCCAATTTTCTGGCGGTATCCAGCGCGCGAAATCATGAAGGTTTTTGCGCGGCCGGCCAAGATTCTTGGGGTTCGGTTCGCTCATCGGTATGCACAATTTATACAATTGGCATAATAGAAAATCAACGGGCATGCATTTTCAAGGTTTTTTTCTTATAAAATATTTATGGAAAACGGTTTATGTCGTGACAGCAATTGGTGAGAAGATGGGAATATCTAGGCGGGGACCCCCCGCGAGTGACGTTTTCCGATACTCCTCTTAGTAAGCACGAATGGGCCTGCCCTTACGGCGCCTTATTCCCCGTAAAATCGTAGTGAACGACCGTCCCATCCGCCTTGGTCCAGGTCAAATTCCCCGTCAAATCCTGCCCCGTCGTAAAGCCGCTCCACTCGAGCTTCCCTTCCTTGTCGCTCTTCTGCGTGCAGGCAAATTTCGCGGGGCTGTAGGCGCCCACGTCTTCGGTATAGTCCGCCGCCGCGAAACCCTTATCTGCCAAGGTCTTAACGGACATCTGGCTAATGGTGAAGGTGAGCGTCTCCTCGAATTTCACCACTCCCGCCGTATTCTGCGAATCCGCCCCCGGCGTGACCGTGATGTTCCACTTCCCCGGCCAGGGATCACCCGCCTTGAGCCTCTGCGGCGGCGAAGCAAGTCCAACGGCTCCCAAAAGCAAAACACCCGTCAACCCGACAAAGCCACGCATAAAAACCTCCGCTGGAAAGACTTCGCTTCCCCCGCTGTCTAACGCCGCAAGCAAACTCCCTTCCCCTTATTGTATTTCTCCGCGTCCTCCGCGTCCTCCGCGCCTCCGCGGTTAGAAATGAATTTTCTACACCGGCTTCGGATTCCTTTCCCCAAACTGCCGCTGATGCCAATACGGGTACGCCGGCGTCACATCGCTGGCCGCATCCAGCTTGGCGATCTGCTCCGCCGTCAACTTCCATCCCAGCGATCCCAAATTCTGCCGAAGCTGCTCTTCGTTGCGGCTGCCGATGATCACGCTCGACACCGTCGGCCGGCTACACAACCAATTAAGCGCAATCTGCGGCACCGTCTTACCTGTCTCGCGCGCGACCTCATCGAGCGCGTCAATCACGCGATGCAGGCGCTCATCCGGCACCGGCGGCCCAATCTCCGCCGTCAGCTTATTCTGTAACCGCGTTTTCGGCGGCGGCGGCGTTCCCCGTCGAATCTTCCCCGTCAACCGCGCCCACCCCAGCGGGCTCCAGACCAACGTCCCCAATCCCTCTTCCATCCCAAGCGGCATCAGTTCCCACTCAAAATCGCGCCCGATCAGCGAATAGTACGCCTGATTAGCCACATACCGCGCCCACCCATAGCGATCAGAAATCGCCAGCGATTTCATCAAATGCCAGCCGGAAAAATTGGAAACGCCGATGTACAGAATCTTCCCGGCCGTCACCAGGTCGTTGAGCGTCCCCAGCACCTCTTCCATCGCCGTCTGTGCGTCAAAGCCGTGAAGCTGGAAAATATCGATCCGATCGGTCTGCAGCCGCTTGAGCGCCCCTTCGACGCTTTTGGTGAGATGAAACCGCGACGAGCCGACGTCATTGGGACCCTCGCCGTGCCGGAACGTCGCCTTGGTGGAAATAATCACCTTATCGCGCCGCCCCTTGATGGCCTTCCCCAGAATCTCCTCTGCCAGCCCCGCCGAGTAGATGTCAGCCGAGTCGAACATATTCAGCCCGTGCTCGAGCGACACATCCACCAGCCGCGTCGCCTCGGCCACGTCTGTCTCGCCAAAACCCTTGAAGACCTCACTGCCACCGCCGAATGTGCCGGTGCCCAGGCACAGCAGCGGAACCTTTAACCCAGATCTGCCCAACCTGCGATATTCCATGTCGCCTCCGAGGAAAAACGCCAAATACCAGTAGCGCCTATCTTAGTCGGCGATGGCGCGCGGCGGCAACTTTGGGACGACCCGAAATCCTAGCCGTCCAGACTTTCTTTGTGGTGGCAATTGGGTATAATAGTGTTCGTTAACTTGTTGGATTCCATTTGTCGGAGCGAGCCCGTTCTTCGGGGGAGGGGGTAACTTGAAAGTCGCCGCTGACGATTACCTCGCCTTGGTACGCCGATTCCCTCTGCGCCGCATTCGCTCCGAGACCGACCATCGCGCCGCTGTGGCCATCGTCGCCAACCTCGCATCCAAGGGCGATAACGTCCTGACCGACGGCGAAGTCGATTACCTTGACGCCTTGGCCCGCTTCGTCTCCGATTACGAACGCGAACACACGATGGCCGCCTTGGGCGATGCGACTCCCTTGGAAATCCTCCGTCATCTCATGGAGGAGCGCGGCATGACCCCCGCCGACCTCGGCGAGGTGCTCGGCAGCCGCCCGGCGGCGACCATGATCCAGCGCGAAATGAGCAAAGCCCACATCCGCGCCGCCGCGGCTCATTTTTCCGTCAGTCCCGCCGTCTTCATCTGACCGACTCAATCGCTTCACTATTTCATTTCCTCAATCCACTCCGTCAGCAACTTCTCCGCATTCGGATCCTCCACATTCGTCGCCAGCGGCGGCATGCGCGGCGCTCCATGTCCTTCAACGCGCTTCATCAACATCGAATGAACCGTATCTCCCGGCACCACAACCTTCGCGGCCTTGTCCCCCCGGTCGCTCACCAGCGCCCCGCCGATCAGGCCGGCCAGATTCGTCGCCGTCGTCGGCCGCGCATCCCACAATCCCTGCACCACGCCGCCGGGCTGATGACACTGCACGCAGTTCGCTGCCAGATACGAGCGCACGCGCCATTCCAGCGGCGCCGTTGTATCGTCCGCCTTGGCATACGCGCCCAGCGTTTTCACGTCGGGAATAGTTGTCCCGCTATCGAAATATCCGGCCTTGGCCAACATTTCGATCTGGTTTTCCGACCCCGCTCCGTTGCCATTAAGCTGCCACGTATTGAACCCCAGCGCCCCGCCGGCCACATCCGTGTGACAATTGAGGCATTCGCTTTGACTGGGGTAATGCCAGGTTTGCTTCTTCACCACATTGCCGTCGGTGATATCCAACGTCTCGTCCATGCCGCTTTCGGGCACGAGGTCGGCGTCGGAACCATCGGCACGCCATTTATACGTGATCCCATAGACTCCGCCGGCGGTCTTCACGAGGAACCGCGTCTCCAGCCGCCGGCGCGTGGTCGGGTCGCCGCGCGTCATCTCCATCTCGAAATTCTTCACCCAGACCATTCCCGCGGGAAAAGTCCAATTGCCGGTGGAATTAAACCCGATCGTGTCGGAAGGATTGGCCACCATGAACCATCGTTGTTTGATCGCGTAATCCGACCAGAACGTGACGTTAGGCTGATACGGCACCAGCCCGTCCACCGGCTCCAGAGTCTTCAAATCCTTAAACGCTCCCACCTGCGACAGCCGCGGCGGCGGCGCGTCGCCGCGCACGCCCGTGCGCACGAGCCGCTTGATTCTGCCGTTCGGTTGCGAATTGAGTGGGCCAATGTCCGTCATTAACACATCCCCGTTGCGCGGATCGGACGTGAATTCCACCGGCTGCCCGACATTGGTGGCCAACAGTTGCGGCGTCCATTTGCCGTCCTTTTCGCGCAACGCCCAGACGCGTTTGCTTACATAGTCGCCGAAGATATACGCCCCCGTCAGTTCCGCCAGCTTAGTCCCGCGATAAATAAACCCGCCCGAAATGCTGTTGCCCGAGAATACGCCTGACACGTTCTTATGGCCGTAGTCATAGATCGGATCGATCAGTTTCGCCCCGGCAGGCAGGCTCGCCATCCTCGGCCCCGGATGCAATCCCTCGCGGTAACTCCATCCATAGTTTCCGCCTTTGACGATAATGTCCACTTCCTCCCACAGGTCCTGCCCCACGTCGGCCGCGAACATCCGCCCGGTAGGGTCATCAATCGAAAATCGCCAAGCATTCCGCAGCCCGTTGGCGTAGATTTCCGTGCGCACCTTCGCCGGGTCCACATTCCGCCCGAAATAATTCTTCACTCCGACCAGCGGATTGTCAGCCGGCACTTTGTAATTGGCGTGCCCGTTCGTCATGTTCACTGCCGACGGAAAAATCGCGTCGTCTTGGACGTGCTTATTCGGTTCCAGATTCTCCGGCCGCCGATCCACATCAAGGCGATAAATCGCCGCGAAAAAATCCTTGTCGATCCAGCGCGCATTATCGAATGAGTCGTTGGCGTCCCCTTCATCGCCAATCGACGTGTACAGATATCCGTCCTGGCCGAAGATGACGCATCCGCCGTTGTGGTTGGGAGCCTTGTCCAATTGCGTGATCAGCGGCACTTCGCTGGTCATGTCCGCCTGGTTGGGATCCGTCTTGGACACGCTGAAGCGCGACACGCGATCA
>JBEKYH010000078.1:0-13940 GCA_049511115.1 Tepidisphaeraceae bacterium
GCCGGGGACGGTGTCACCCAAGCAAGGCGGCGATCCGAGCAGCGAAGCCGAGGGCGGTGCGTCGGCCCAGCAGTGGGTGGTCAAGGAAAAGCCGTCGCTTCGATTTGAGCACGTGGCCGGCCTGGAGGATGTAAAGCAGGATATCCGCATCCGCATGATCTATCCGTTTGAGCATCCGGACCTGGCCGAAAAATTCGGCGTCAGCGTCGGCGGCGGCGTGCTGCTATACGGCCCGCCCGGGACCGGTAAAACCATGCTTGCCAAGGCCACTGCCGGCGAAATCGACGCGGCTTTCTTCCGGGTATCGCCCGCTGAGATCCTCAGCAAATGGGTGGGCGAGGCCGAGCAGAATGTGAAGAAGCTTTTCGACGCCGCGGCGGCCGAACCGCGGAGCATCATTTTCATCGACGAGATCGAGGCCCTGGTGCCGGCCCGGCGCGATGAGGGATCGAGCGTGATGCAGCGCGTGGTGCCGCAAATCCTGCAGGGGATGGAAGGGTTCGACAAGAAAACCAAGCAGCAGATTCTTTTCATGGGGGCCACCAATGTGCCGTGGCAGCTTGACCCGGCTGTGCTTCGGCCCGGCCGGTTCGACGAGAAGGTGTATATCCCGCTGCCTGATGCAGTGGCGCGGCGGAAGATGCTCGATCTATGCCTGAGCCACCGGCCCGTGGCCGAGGACGTGAACCTGGACGAAGTCGCCCAGAGACTGGACGGATACAGCGGGGCGGACATCAAATACATCTGCGATCGCGCCGCAACGGTGCCGTTCCTGCAAAGCGTCGCCTCGGGCGAAGAGGGGAAGATCACGCGGCAAATCCTCGACGACGCGGTCCATGACGCGCCGCGATCGGTTGGGCCAGAATCGCTCAAGCGGTTTGAGGAATGGGCGGGGTCGATGGCGCGGGGATAGGGGATAGGGGTCTCGCCAAGAAATTCGGCATGATTGCAGTTCTTCGGCTATAATTGCATGGGTCTACTCATGGCCATAACCATCCAACTTCCGGCCGAGATCGAACGGCAATTGAGGGCTGACGCGCCAAATCTCGACGATCGCGTGCGCGAGCAATTCTTGATTTCCAATTACCAGGCAGGCAAGCTGGGTACAGGCGATATTGCGGAAATCCTTGGATTTCAGACGCGGCACGAAGCACAGGTGTGGCTCGCCGATCGCGGTGTGCCGATCAATTACTCGTTGTCTGACCTGGAGCAAGACCGGAAAAATCTCGACGAGTTACTCGGCGCGGGAAATCGCTGATGCTGGTCGTCTCCGACGCCAGCCCGTTGAATGTCCTCATCCGGCTTGGCCACGCGGATATTCTTGCAGCCATCTTCAAGGCGGTGGTTATTCCGCCGTCTGTCGAGCAGGAAATGTCGAGATCGACCACGCCGCCCGAGGTTCGCCAATGGGTCGCCCATCCGCCGCCGTGGTTGTCCGTTCAGTCGCCTGCGAATCCAGTGTCGCCTTCGGTGCGACGCCATCGAGGCGAAGAGGATGCCATCCGCCTCGCCCTTGAGTTGAAGGCTGACGCCATCTTGTTGGATGAGGAGAAAGCTCGCATCGAAGCGGCAAAGGCGGGCTTGCGCGTAATCGGCACTGTGGGCATACTTGAGCAAGCTGCGGACATGGGCATCATCACAGACCTCAAGGCCGTGCATGACAAATTGCGAGGGACAGATTTTTACATCCGTGATGCGATTCTCAATGCCTCCCTGAGGCGACATCTCTCTCGCTCTGCGTCGCACCCGACGCCGCCCACGAGTTAGTGGCGCGGGCGTCGGCGGTTGTATGGCACTCTCCGGCGCTGTCACTCCACACAGGCTCCCCTATAATTCCCCCCAATGCCTGATTTGAAAGATCACCTGACCGATCTCTTCGGTCTCGAGGACTTCCGTCCCGCGCAGCGCGGCGTGATTGAGGCGGTGCTGCGCAAGCAGGACGCGCTTTGCGTCATGCCGACGGGGGCGGGAAAGAGCCTTTGTTTTCAGCTTCCAGCGGCGATGACCGACGGGCTGGCGATCGTCGTGTCGCCGCTGATTTCACTGATGGAAGATCAGGTTCAGCAGCTTCGCGATCAGGGGATCGGCGCGGCGCTTTTGAATAGCTCACTCACGGCCTCGCAGCAGCGGCAGGCTATCGCGGAACTGGAGGATGGATTCAAGGGCCTGCTGTACGTTGCCCCGGAGCGATTTTTTCTGCCTGGGTTTGGGGAAATGCTGGCGCGACTCAAGCCGTGGCTGATGGCCGTGGACGAGGCGCACTGCATCAGCCACTGGGGGCATGATTTCCGGCCGGAGTACAGCCGCCTCGGCGAGGTGCGGAGGATGTTGGGTAATCCGGGCGTCATCGCCCTCACGGCAACCGCCACCGACGACGTGCGGGCGGACATCATCACGCAGCTTCAGATGCGCGAGCCGGAGATTGTCGTCACGGGTTTTGACCGGCCGACGCTGCGATACGAATGCCGGCGCGTGAGCAAGACGGCCGAGAAAATCGGTCAGCTCGTCGATCTCATTCGCCGCGAGCCGGGAAGCTGCATCGTCTATTGCGCCACGCGAAAAGCGGTCGATGAATTGACGGCGGCTCTCTCGGCTAACTTGCGCGCGCGGCAGGTGTACGGCTATCACGCCGGCATGGACACGGCCAAACGCAGCGAAAACCAGGAGCGGTTCATGGCCGCGTTCGGCGGTGTGGCCGTGGCGACCAACGCGTTTGGCATGGGGATCAACAAGCCGGATATCCGGTTGGTCGTTCATTACAACATTCCCGGCACGCTGGAGGCGTATTACCAGGAAGCCGGCCGCGCGGGCCGCGATGGGCGGCCTGCTCGCTGTATTTTGCAATACAGTTTCCAGGACATTCACGTGCAGGAGTTTTTCATTGACCTGCTGGGCAAGGAAAACCCGCACGCCGATCCGGCGGTGATCGAGCAGCGCAAGGAACACGCCCAGCGCAAGCTGCAGCTCATGATTCGCTACGCGCAATCCCACCGCTGCCGGCGGCAGGCGATCCTCGATTACTTCGGCGACGACGCGGAGATTCACGACTGCCAATGCGACGTGTGCGCCGGCGAAGGCGAACGGCAAGGCCCGGCTGTGGACACAAACGGCGCGGCAATGCCGGCGCGGCCGGAAGTGGTGACGCTGGTGCGCCAGCTTCTCTCCGGCGTGGCACGGTGCAACGGGCGATTTGGCATCGGGTCGGTCGCCGAAGTTCTGGCGGGCAGCGAGGAAGAGCGGTTGGTGCGGTGGGGGCTCAACCGCCTCAGTGTGCATGGCCTGCTTAAGCCGCGCCCCAGCAAGCAGATTATCGCCATGCTGCACCGGCTTGTGGAAGCCGGCCTCACGCGCCAGCGCGACGCGGATGGCGTGAAATTCCGGCCGGTCATCGAACTGACGCCGCTGGGCGTGGACGTGATGAAAGGCGCCGTTCCCCCACCGCCGGCGCTGGACGATCTGGTCGGCAAGACGCGAGGGAAAACGAATGGGAAGGCGAGTTCAACGCGGGGTGGCAACGGCGAAAGCGATGTGGAACTGGATGCCGATGCGGCGGAACGATTCGAGAGACTGCGGGCCGCGCGATTGCAACTGGCTCGCGAGCGGAGCCTGCCGCCGTATTGTGTGTGCCACGACAGCACGCTGAAATTAATCGCCGCGCAGTCGCCGGCCGATGCTCAGGCCCTGGGGGAAATTAAGGGAATGGGACCGATGAAGGTGAAACTGTACGGGGCGGCGCTGTTGAAGGCGATGGGCGGAGAATGATGCGACCTGAAAAAAAGCAGGATGTGACGCTCCTATGGATGTAGCACAAGCCGCTTCCCTCGCCAGGCAGCTTATGAATCAGCACGGTCTGGCTGATTGGCAATTCCGCTTTGATCACGCCCGGCGACGGTTCGGATGCTGCTGGCCCGCGCATAAGCGGATCACGCTTTCGCGGCCGCTCACCGAACTCAATGAAGCCGCCGAAGTGACCGACACCATCCTCCATGAAATCGCCCACGCTCTCTCGCCCGGCGGGCACACCGCGGCGTGGAAACGGACCTGCCTCCGCATCGGGGCCAGGCCGCGGCGGTGTTTCAGTCATAGCGCGGTGAAGTTGCCGGAGATCAGGAGAAAGCATCGCTACGTCGCGGCGTGCAGGTGCGAAATGGAACACGTCCGGAAACGGCGGCCGACGGCGAGGTACGTTTGCCGAAGGTGTGGGTGGACATTGGAGTGGAGGAGGGAGACCAGTAATGCGGCAGAGCACTGCGCGAATGCAACAGTCAAAAGCGAATGAAGTATTTGCCCCGCACTCCTGATCTGGGTATTCTACGGAACGTTGCTGAAGACTTTCACAGGCGGAGTTCCAAATGGCAAATCCGGAATCAACTGTGACTGATGTTCCCGGCGTTCTCATGCTGCGCATTTGCCTCGTGGGCTTTGTCGCGACGCTTGCGACCATGTTCGTTTCAACCATTGTGGGCGAACATTGGGAGTATTTCTCGATTTACAGCAAGATGCCGGTCTTGGTAGACCAATCGCTGGAGTTTGGGCAATTGTTTACCCCTGAGCCTTATGCACCAGACGTGCAAACGGGTATTACAGGACTGACGCTTGGAGGACCTTATAGCTACCAAAAGCATTGGCCCCAGCTGCCGGCCGTAGAAACGCAGACGCGTACGCGATGGCGATTTGCCGGATTTCAAGAGCAAGAAGGTCTGTTGATTCCGCCTTGGGGATGGAAGCACGCGCCGTCGTATACGACCACCTACGGCTTTATAGAGATATTTGGCAAGAATCCCAAGACGGTGATCCCGTTCCGGGTTTATCGTATTCCACTCTTTTACCTCGCGGTTCTCTTTGCGATCGTGCCGACCTATCAGTTCATAGGTGCCCTGCGCTGCCTACTCGTCTAGGTTGCAGTCCCCGTCGCAGAAGCACGTTGAATAGCCTGCAAGGCGGGTCTTGGCCGAGAAACCAGGTATTTCAGGCCTTCCCCGTTTTTCCCGTCGACTCCGTCAGCGCAGAAATGAGTTCCTCGACATCGCGTCCGCCGTGATAGTGGGTGCCGTTGACGAAGAACGTGGGGGTGCCGTTGACGCCCGCGCGCGCGCCGGTGACGAAATCATGGTGGATGCGAGGCCAGTATTCGCCTGCGACAACCTCACGCATGAAGCGATCGGCATCAAGGCCCAAATCAACTGCGTATCGGGCCAGGCTTTTGTCGTCGAGCGACTCCTGGTTTTCAAAGAGGAGGTCGTGCATTTCCCAGAATTGAAGCTGAGCGCCGGCCGCTTCGGCGGCCTCGGCGGCGTGCATCGCGTGGGGGTGCGGGATCGCCAATGGGAAATTCCGAAACGCGAAACAGAGCCGATTCCCCAAGCGCGCCTGGATGGCCCGCACAATGGGATAGGCCTGCCCGCAGGCAGGACATTCATAGTCTCCATATTCCAAAAGCTTAAAGGGGGCATCGGCGGGCCCTTGGATATGGTCACGATCAGCAACCGGCAAGGTCAGATTCAGCATGGGCATACGGCTCCTTGTTGGGAGTTTAATTTTTGCTGTCGCTGGAAGGACTACAATCATACGTCTGGATGTGGCTCAAGTCCTTTTCACTGACTGAAATTCTGCCTTCATGCCGTCCGAGAGCAACGGGCAGAATTTACCGAGCATCCATCGCCACCCGAAACCCGATGTAATAAAGTTGAGTCTCCGGCGGGTAGTAGTTGCGAAACGCTGACCGGCAATACTGCTCGTCGTACTCCACGGTCCCGCCGCGCAGGATGCGCGAGGTGCCAGTTGCCGGGCCGGTTGGGTCGGTGGCGTCACCGGGCGGGTACGGGCCGTACCAGTCGGCGCACCATTCCCATAAATCTCCCTGCATGTCGTAGAAGCCCCAGTCATTGGGCTGCAATGTCCCTACCGGGTGAGTGACGTCGCCGGAGTTACTCCAGTACCAACTGATGTCATCGATCTTGCCATCGCCGGCATACGGCCCGGTCGAGCCGGCCCGGCAGGCGTATTCCCACTCCGCTTCAGTGGGGAGGCGGTAGGTCCGGCCTTCCTTGGCGCTGAGCTTCTTGCAGAACTCCACCGCGTCATTCCACGACACGCTATCCACCGGCAGGTCATCGTCGCCGCGGAAGTAACTCGGATTTTTCCCCATCACCGCGGCGTATTCACTCTGCGTCACCAGATACACGCTCAGAAGGAACGGCTTGGTGATGCGCACTTTGTGCTGTGTTTCGTCGGAATCATGCCCAGCTTCATCCGGCGGCGATCCCATCACAAATTCGCCGGGATTGACGGGTGCGAGCCACATGCCGATGGAATTGACGACGACGTTTGGCGGCACGTCTGAAGGAGTCGCGGCATCCGACGGCGCGACAGCCGCCGCTGTCGATGGATCGGCATGACCTCCAGAAACAGCCGGCGTGCAGCCCGCATCCAGAGACAATGCGGCGATGAGCAGGAGTCCCGCCACTGCTTGCATGGTTTTGCGCACCGCCGCGGGCATTGCTCGCTCCGGAGTAGTACATCAAGTGGCAATCAATTTTACTTCGTGGCGGCTGCCGGTGGCGGCGCCGGTGGACGGAAAGTGACCACAAAATAGGTGGCCGGTCCATCGCCCACGTTGCGCATGGATTGAGGGACATTGCGTGCGTTGAAAATGACCGACCCCGGTCCGACGCGCACCCATTTGTCAATTACATAAACCTCGATGGTTCCCTCCTTCACGATGATGACTTCATCATCAGGGCGCGTGAGGATCTCATGGTTGGTCGCCCCGGGATTAAGCGTGGAGGCGTGACAATTCAGGTTATCGAGAGTTGGCGTAGGACCGTCGAGAAATGCGCGGCTGGAGCCGGTCGCGCTGGCTTTGGCCACAACGGCGTTCCAATCCGTGGCGCTGGAAGTCATGGGTGGCTTTTTAGCCGATTGAGCCAGCGCTGCAAGCCCAGTGGTCGCCACCGCGGTCAAAATGATCAGGCCGAAATCTCTTCGCGTCAGCATGGAGTTTGTCCTTTCCGCCTTTGCACATTCAAACCTTCACACCTTCACACTTTTGCACGCTTCCCGTCCTATCCCGGAAACCCCTCCCTCAAAAACCGGCCGTTTTCGCTGAACTTTACGCCGTCGATCTCGATGAAGCCGCCTTCGCGGAGGTCCACGACCATGTCCCAGTGCAGGCCGCTTTGGTTGTTATTGCCGGTTTCGGGGTAGCCGGCCCCCAAGGCGAAATGGACGGTGCCGCCGATCTTTTCGTCGAAGAGGGTGTTTTTGGTGTAGCGGGTGATCGAGTAATTGGTTCCGATGGCGCACTCGCCGAGGAAGCGGCTGCCGCCGTCCATGTCGAGCATGGAGATGAGGAAGTCCTTCCCCTTGCTCGCTTCGGCGTGGATCACCTTGCCGTCCCAGAACGTGAGCTTCACATCCGTCACTTCGCGCCCCTGGTGAACGGCGGGGAAACTGAAGCAGACGGTGCCGTTGACGCTCTCGAGGACCGGGCCGGTGAAGACTTCGCCGTCGGGGAAATTGACGTGGCCGTCGCAATTGATCCAGGTCTTGCCGGCCACGGACATGCGCACGTCGGTGCCGTTGGCGGCGACGACGTGGTAGTCGGACTTGCCGTTGAGGAAATCGACGAGGCGCTGCTGGCGCTCGGAGACGGCGCGCCATGCGGCGACGGGGTCGGGTTCGTTCAAAAGGCAGGCCTGGAAGACGAACTCCTCGTAGTCTTCGAGGCTCATTTCGCCATCCTGGGCCGAGGCGTTGCAGGGGAATTGCGTTCCCACCCAGCGCAGGCGGCCTTCGGCGGCGCGCTCCATGAAGCGCGTGAGGATCGAACGATTGGCGGCGCTGCCCATGGCCATGCGAGCGGGGTCACAGCGGGTGAGGGAGCGGGTGTTTTCCTCGCCCCAGATTTCGACGGAACAATCGATGGTTTCGGTGATGAACTTGCGGATGGGGCTTTGAAAGGAAAGCTGCTGGTCCGAGCCGTTCTTGTACAGAATCTCTTCCAGCACATCGGGCGTCATTTGCACGAATGGATGCCCGCCGGCCTTGATGACCTGCCGGTAGAGTTCAACGATCAGCGGTTCAGCGACCGACGGCCCGCCGATGCGGACGATCTCGCCCGGCTTCACTCCCACGCTGAAATTGACCAGAACATCCGCCAGCTTACCCAGACGGGAGTCGCGCATGGCCGCGATTCTACTTCGATTGCGGGGGAGGAGGGAAGGGTTTAAGAGTTCAAGGGTTTAAGGGGTTCAAGGGTTTGAAAGACGGCATCGTACCGTCGAGCATAGTTTCTTATCTCTGGTCCCTTGAACCGTTGAACCCTTAAGCCCTTGAACCCTCGTTGCCAGTCGAGTTTGTTACCGGACGATGAGCGTCCTTGGAATCGGGCCGGCGGCGGCGCTCGCATGACCTTGGCGTCATAAACGGACCTGTTTACTGGACAATTTCCTATTTCTTTTTTGTGAAATGGCCAACTCACATTGACAGAATCGCAAGACGCATCATAATCCGTACTTGGATCAGCGCGTGCGGTGAATAGAAAGGCGGTTCGCTCATGGCCGGCTCTTCGTCAATGACCCCCAAGCCAGTCTCGCCATCGCGCTCAGTCAAGCGCTTCTCACTCGATGAAGCTAATCGCACTCTTACCCTGGTCAAACGAATTGTCGGCGACATCGTAAAGACACAGCAGCGCGGCGCCGATCTTGAGACCGCCCTCGCCGACGCCTCCGCCAAAAACCAGGCCGCCCTGCAGGGAGACCTCAACCGCACACTGGAGCGATTCCAGGCTTACGTCGAAGAGCTTCAATCCATCGGCTGCCACCTGAAGGACCCCAAGATCGGCCTGATCGACTTCATGAGCCGCCACCAGGGGCGCGACATCTGCCTGTGCTGGAAGCTGGGCGAAGACCGCATCGAATACTGGCACGAAGTGGCCGCCGGTTTCTCCGGCCGCCAGCCTGTCGCCACACTGACGCAGTCGGTCTAACCCATTTTATTGCCGCGATCGTGCAGCCGTCGCGATTTCACGCCGTCACCGCTTACGGTTCGATTTTCGTCCCCAACACCCGGGCGAACTTGGCCAGCCAGTCCGGATGCGCGGGCCAGGCCGGCGCCGTCACCAGATTTCCGTCCACCATCGCCTGATCGATCGCGATCTGCCGGTATTCTCCGCCGGCCGAGCTAACGTCTGGTCCGACGGCGGGATAGGCCGTGCAGCTTCGTCCGCGCAGCACGTCTGCCGTTGCGAGGATTTGCATGGCATGGCAGATCGCCGCCACCGGCTTGCCCGTCTGAAAAAAGTGCCGGACGATTTCAATGACTTTGGGGTTGAGGCGGATGTATTCCGGCGCGCGCCCGCCGGGAAGCAGCAGCGCGTCATAATCCGCCGGCCGCACCTCTTCGAACGTGCAATTGAGCGCGAAGTTATGGCCGGGTTTTTCCGAGTAGGTCTGGTCGCCTTCAAAATCATGGACCGCCGTTCGGACCCTTTCGCCCGCTTTTTTGCCGGGGCAGGCCGCGTGAACAATATGCCCAAGCATCAATAGGGCCTGGAAGGGGACCATGACTTCGTAGTCCTCAACGAAGTCACCGACGAGCATCAGGATTTTTTTGGCTGCCATTAATGAACCTCCCGTTGGTGAGGATTATATCGCCGCAGGCCATAAGCGGGATGATTATTCTTTACCCGTTCAAATGGGCCCATTCGATTTGACATGAGCATGGTAGCGGTAGAATATTCACCTGTGACCCTGATCATCTCCATCTCCGACGATCTTGAGCGCGCGCTTCGGGCTCAGTCCCCGAATCTGGACGATACGGCTAAAGAAGCCTTGCTTGTCGAGCTTTACCGCCGGGGGCAGTTAACGCATAAGCAGTTTGCCGATGCGCTGGGCAAAGACCGCTGCGAGGCGGAGGCGGTTCTAAAGAACCACAACGTCACCGAAGATCTTCCCACCATTGAAGAGATAAACCAGCAGGTTGAGTATTCACGTTCGCTTCGAACTAACGGTAAGACGCCGTGCTGATCGTCTCGGGCACGTTCGCGCGCTATTTCGCCGGCTGGGTCGCAATCGGTGTCGGCGGCACGTCAAAACCCTGAATCAACTTCAGCGGCTGCGTCGTCCTCGGTTCGCTGGGCGTATTCAGCGTGACCGTGACTACTCCGGCCTTTGTGCGCGTGAAAACGTGCAGGGGTTTTCCGTCGGCGTCGAGCAATTGCACAATCGCCTCGCCCGGCTGGAATTCCAGCGTCGCAAAGCCATCCACCGCGCGAGAATACGGGCCGCGGTCGTCGCGCAGCATGGCCTTGCGAGCGGCGCCGCCGCCGCCGCTGCAAACGTATGAGGTGAACGTTCCCGGCTCGATGTGCTGGAGCGAATGATCGTGGCCGCTGAGGTAGAAATCGACTTTGTACTTCTCAAACAGCGACCCCCATTGCTGCACCAGCACGCCGTTGTCGCCGTGATCGCCGTTGCTGTAGACGGTGTGATGGGCACAGCACATGGTCCAGGCCGCGCGCGGGCCGGATAGCTCGGTGTTGATCCATTGCAATTCGGTCGTCCACTCGGCCGGCGTAAGCGACGCGGATTTGCCGTTGTCTTTGTTGCTGTCCAGCATCAGGATCGTGATCAGGGGATGATCGGCCGGCAGATCGAGCCGATACCATTTGGCCGGCATCTTAAAGCGTGACGTGGGGTTCTTTACGGAATACGCCATCTCCCATTCCGACTTGATGTGGCCATCCAGATCATCGTAATCATGATTTCCCAGCAGGGCGTAGAAAGGAAAGTTCATCCGCGTGATGTCGTAGGTTTTTTCAAACAACGTCTGAAACTGCGGATCGTCGGCGCTTTTCAGCGGCACATAGAAATTGTCGCCCAGGCTCAGGGCGCAATCGAAAGTACGCGGCATTTTCGCTGCGTAAGCCGCCATCGCATTGGCCACTTGCGTCCGGTCCGGCGAATCCAGGCCCCAGTCGCCGAAACCAAGGATGTTGAGGTCGGGGGCGGCCGGCGACTGGGCCCAGGCGCGCGTGGGCTGCAGACAAATGACGCCGGCAAACAGTGCCAGCGCGGCCAATACGTTGAACCATCGTAGGCGCACTGTTGACTCCTCAGTTGGCGCGAGTCGCAGTCCCGCGCGAGAATCCCCAGAAATCCCGGGCGGAGGCTAGTGGAGGGACATTTGGATTTGGTTAAGACGGCGTTAGCCAAGCGCAAGTGCGATGCGGGGGCGGCGTCTGTTCATGCTGGCAAGTTGCGAACCCAATCCCGAAATTCTCGCCGTACCCGCGACTGGTCCTTGTCCTTCATGCGCAGGACATATTGTCCGAACTCGCGCATCGACACAAACGGAAATACCTGGCTTCTTAAGCGCTCGACGTATTTTCCCTGTGACGTGAGGCGCAGCACACGGGTGCTCGTTCCGTCGAAATGCCAGATTTCCTTAACCCCCAGGGCCGCGAAAACCGGCTGGCGCGGAACGTGCCGTTTGGTTGTGTCGATTTCGACTACCAGATCGGGAACGGGATGTATGGCTGCATCGAATTCCCCCTCCATCTTCCGGGCGATCAAGGCGTTCTTCACATAGAAGCACTTGTCGGGTTCAAGTCCTTTTTTCAGGGATGCGATTCTGAAAGTGGCTGATCCCGTCCCCGTGATTTCGATAGATCTTTCGAAAGCCATCCAATCGATCAGCATGGAGATCCAGCAGCCGTAGCGCTCGCGATTAAGCTGGGGCGAGACGATTTCCAGGTTCCCGTTGTCGTAGGTTACGCGCAGATGACCGTCACCGATCTCTTTCAGAAGATTCTCGTAGAACTCCCAGGAGACGTCGTCCAGTACAATTTGCCCTTCGGTCGGAGCGATGAAGTCGTTGAATCGGATCATGCCGGGCGATTTTACCCCGCAATTGCAGCCGCTCAATCCAGCCAGTCTTTTTTGGCCAGGCGCTCGGGCACGTATTCCTCGGTGACGTAGCTGATGTCCTTGGTGATGAGGGATTCCACTTCCATTTTGAACCCGTTGGAGATGAGTTGGGCGATTTCCTTCTGCCACCCCTTGTGATCCTTGAACCAGGGATAAGCGGCGATCTCGCCGGCACGCTTGCGGTCGGTGTCGCTCAGGGCCACCTGCACGTCGTCGGTCAAGCCGCAGGTCTGGTAGTCGCGAGCGCGCACGCCGAGGAATTTGGCCTCAGGGATGGCCAATCGCTCGCTCTCGAAGGCGAGGCTGATTGAGCCCTGCTTGATGACGGAATAGATGTAATGCCCCCAGGGATCGCAATCGAGAAGGCAATAGACCGGCAGTTTGAGTTCCTGATTTAATCGCCGCAATAACCGCCGCACGCCGCGCGGGGGCTGGCCACCGCCTTCGGTCAGGATGCAGTTGTGCTTTTCCCAGAAGCGGTCCTCATTGAAACGGCTCCAGACGGTGCCCTTTTCAACATGCAGCACGAACTTGGCGTCGCACTTCTTGAACTGAATAACCTCCGGCTCGACGATGCTGGGAACCGCATATCCCCCGGAACCCATTCGACGGCAGTCAATTTCGTCGCCGTTGTCCACAATGGTGATGTTGCCGATCATGGTGCCGGCTTTCTTGGCGAAGATGTGCAATTCTTCACGCAGCGCCCCCAGCGACACTTCCAAATCCTCCAGAATTGCATCCGATTCGTCCTGGTCGCCGAATGTTTTCTCCGAAGAAGTTCCCGCAATGGTGTGCAGTGCCTTGTAAAACATTCCGCGCAAGCTCAGCGTCTTTTCCGCCGCAATAAGCTCGCGGATGCTGTTCCCGTGCAACACGGTCTGCATGAACTGCTTGGCCTGGCTGAGATTGAAAAGCTGGCGGTCGCTGGTGGCGTCGCCCATCTGCAGGATGCCGCGCTTGCGGTTCCAAAGGGTGTTGGAACGCGCGCGTGTGGGAATTGTCAGAGTGATATCCCGCCCCTTCATCGCGTTACTGGAAACGTCATCTGCGAGTTCGACGATCTTGCCCAGCGTCGCCTTATCGCGCTCCTTGATGCGCTTAAGCACCGCGTCCGATTTCCCCCGATTGTTGCCTGCTGTCTTCTTTGCCATGATGAAAATCCTGCATTGCTCGCGTGACGAACTAAATCCTCAGAAAAGCCGCTCCCCGTCATCGGTGAGACGCTTTTTGCCCAGCCTGGCTTTGCCGTCGCCATTCTTGTGGTCGCCGTTCTTCGCCTCGCCGTTGACGGGAACGCTGTCGCCATTGGCAGGCGCCTCTGCAACCGGCGCGACAGAATCTGCTGTTGGCGGGGGCTGCAAGTGCGTCGCCCGGCTTTCCACGACCACGACGCCCGGCTCGTTTCGAAGTTCGTCCATTTCCTTCTTAATGGTCTTTCCCTGGTCATCCAATTGGGCGTCCCTGCACGGCCAGCTTGATCTCCTTGCGGATTTCGTCGTAGTCGGCGATGGCCTCCTTGCTTTCGCTGGTGAAGGGCACCCAGACGCTCGCCATGTGCACGAATATCACCAGCGGCCCTTCCGGCAGCCCGCTGCGCGGCTGGGTTACGCCGTAGTTCCGCCAATTGGTGTCGATGATGCTCTTGGTAATGCAGCAGGCCGACGGCTGATAGAGCAGCGGCACGCGATTGGCGAAGCGAATGATCCGGGCCGATTCCTCGGTCGGCAACTGCCCGCCGAACGCAATGCCCGCCTCGATTTGAAACGGATTGCCCCGGTAAACCGCCGGCTCGCGCGTCTCGGCGGTGTAAAACTCAGCCTTGATCTCCTTGAGCAATCCCTTGAGGATTTGCTGCGGGCCGATGGGGGCGAGGCAGTCGGTCGGCGGGGCGATGATCTTGGTTTCGTTGATCGCCTTGTGCAGGGCGTCTGCCTGATCGCGGGCGACCTGGGCGCACCAGGTATTGGTCGTCAGCCTGGCCTTCTCGCAGATTTCCACCGCTACTTTGTG
>JBEKYH010000079.1:0-13376 GCA_049511115.1 Tepidisphaeraceae bacterium
GCCACCTTGGACATGTCGCGCAACTGCACGGTGAGGTTCGACGCCATCGAGTTCACCGAGTCCGTGAGGTCCTTCCACACGCCGGCGACGCCTTTCACTTCGGCTTGGCCGCCCAGTTTTCCTTCGGTGCCCACTTCGCGGGCCACGCGCGTCACTTCGGCGGTGAAGCTCGACAATTGGTCCACCATCGTATTGACGGTGTTTTTCAATTCGAGAATTTCCCCCTTCACGTCCACGGTGATCTTGCGCGAGAGGTCGCCGTTGGCCACGGCCTTAGTCACGTCGGCGATGTTGCGCACCTGGCTGGTGAGGTTGCCGGCCATCATGTTCACGTTATCCGTCAGGTCCTTCCACGTGCCGGCGACGCCTTTCACTTCGGCCTGACCACCCAGCTTTCCTTCGGTGCCCACTTCGCGGGCCACGCGCGTCACTTCGTCAGCGAACGAACTGAGCTGGTCCACCATCGTGTTGATGGTCGTCTTCAGTTCCAGAATTTCACCCTTCACGTCCACGGTGATCTTCTTCGACAAGTCACCCGTGGCCACGGCGGTCGTCACGGCGGCGATATTGCGCACCTGGCTCGTCAGGTTCGCCGCCATGGAGTTCACCGAGTCCGTCAAGTCCTTCCAGGTTCCAGCGACGCCTTTCACTTCGGCCTGACCGCCCAGGCGCCCTTCGGTGCCCACTTCGCGGGCCACGCGCGTCACTTCCAGAGCGAACGAGTTAAGCTGCTCCACCATCGTATTGATGGTGTTTTTCAGTTCGAGAATTTCCCCTTTCACGTCCACGGTGATCTTCTTGGACAAGTCGCCATTCGCGACGGCCGTCGTCACCGCGGCGATATTTCGCACCTGGCTCGTCAGGTTGCCGGCCATCGAGTTCACCGAGTCCGTCAAGTCCTTCCACGTGCCGGCGACGCCTTTCACTTCGGCCTGACCGCCGAGTTTTCCTTCCGTGCCCACTTCGCGGGCCACGCGCGTCACTTCCGACGCGAACGATCGCAACTGGTCCACCATCGTATTGATGGTGTTTTTCAATTCCTGAATTTCGCCCTTCACGTCCACGGTGATCTTCTTGGACAAGTCACCATTCGCCACGGCCGTCGTCACTGCGGCGATATTGCGCACCTGGGCCGTCAGGTTGCCCGCCATCGAGTTCACCGAGTCGGTCAGGTCCTTCCACGTTCCGGCGACGCCTTTCACCTTGGCCTGGCCGCCGAGTTTTCCTTCGGTGCCCACTTCGCGGGCCACGCGCGTCACTTCCGACGCAAACGACCCAAGCTGGTCCACCATCGTGTTGACGGTCTTTGCCGTCTGGAGGAATTCCCCGGCCAGCGGGCGGTTATCCACTTCCAACGCCATCATCTGGCTCAGGTCGCCCTTGGCCACAGCGCCGATCACGCGGCTGGTTTCGCTGATCGGGTGCACGAGATCGCTGATCAGCGCATTGACCGCATCCACTTCGCGCGCCCAGGACCCGGTCACTTCACCGATGCTGGCACGCTGGGAGATCTTCCCTTCCTTACCCACGACGTGGCTGAGGCGCTGCAATTCAGTGGCCATGCGCTCGGACTGTTCCATCACGTCGTTGAAGACGTCGGCGATCTTGCCGTCGACGCCGCTGAGATCGACGGGAAGGCGCGCCGAGAAATCCCCCTTGCGGAAGGCGAGGAGCGCTTCGAGGAGTTGGCGCTTTTCGATTTGGTGGCCGTTGCCGTTGCCGTTGTCGGTGGAAGCGGGGCGCTCAATCTCGCCCTCGTCGAAATCAGCGAGAGACTTTTGCGACTTGCTGAGCAGTTTCATGACCGCCGGCTGGCGCGCCATTCGCTCGTCGGCGGAGCGTTTGGAGACGGCGTGTCCATTCCCGTTGCGATGACCATTTCCATTGCGGTGACCATTGGCGTTTCCGTTACCGTTGCCATTTGAAGCCAAAGCGCGTGTAGGAGTCTTCTTGGCCGTGCGACGAGATTGAACCGCAGTCGAACCGTCACGGGATTTCATAATGCCGCTCCCAGTTTTTGAGGAACCTATTTTGTCCGATTAGCAAAATACTATTGGCGTCATTTCTTACGCAACCTCAGGATTTTCGGTAGCTAACCATCGGGGGAAACCGGTTGCCGACACTTGCTTGACGACGCGCACGCCCCGCGATTAAAAGGCGGCATCGTGAAAGGCTTCACCGCCATCGACCTGACGCCGCAATGTGAAGTGCGGCTGAAGGCCCACTATGAATATGGCTTGCTGGAGCAGATAAACGGGGCAAGCGAGCTGATTGGTGAATGCGCGACGGAAATCTGGCGCAGCCCCGAATCGTTTGAACGGACGCTGGACGGCACGGGAAGGCGATTGAGCCTTCGCTGGGCGGCCACAGCCGCGTCGGCGGGAATTCTGGTGGCGCGCGAGGGGGAAAAGACGCTTGCATTATCCTTGCTGGCCGGTGGGCTGGATCGAGACGCCGATCGTGTCACCCTTGAGACGTTCCATAAGCACGTGGTGCGGCTCTTGCACAATACGGGCTTTGAACCGGCGTTTGACTTGTTGGATTTGTGCGAACGGCCGCTGCTGGCGACAATCGGATTTTATCTTCCGGAAAAGGCCGCCGACCGGCGGATTTTTGCCCTTGCCGACCGCTGTTTCGCGGCGGCCTACTTCCGGCGGCTTGGCCTGGCGTGAGAGCGTTCTCAATTTGCAAATTCAAGAATTATGCTTAATCCCGCAAATTTCTTGACATTTGCACGTCAAAGTAGGTAAGGAATATAGACAGGAATGGAGTAACACGCCTGAGACCTGAACGGAATGTCGAGATTTCTTCTCGGTCAGGAGCGATCTGAATTATGGCAACATGCGCGCATGTGAGCCGGGGGCTGCAAATCTTACTGGTGGAAGATCACGCCGACACGGCATTGGTAATGACCAAGCTGCTGGAAAAGAGCGGCTACGTCGTTCGCGTCGCCGACAGCGTCAATCAAGCCCGGCAGTCCGCCGAGGAGGCCAGGATTGACCTGTTGATCTGCGACGTCGGCCTGCCAGACGGCAGCGGGCTCGAACTGATGCGCGAACTGAAGGGCCGCTACGGACTTAAGGGGATTTGCCTCAGCGGCTTTGGCATGGACGACGACATCCGCCAGAGCAAGGCGGCGGGGTTCGCGGCGCACGTCACTAAGCCTGTCGATCTGACCCGCCTGGAGTTGCTGATCGAGGAAGTGGCGTCACTCGAGGGGGATCAGGAATTTCGCCGTTGCGACGGGGTAAATGGATGATCGAATGTCGCTGGTGAATACCCGGTTTGCTTGCTAGGCTCAATGGCGACGGGCAGTTAGCCTCATTTCGGCTGGTCTAGCCCTTTAAGGGAAAGTGGAAGGGCGTTTTTAGTGCGAAGAAAAAACCCGACCGGGAGGCCTATGTCGTCGATTTCCATACTTCTTGCTGATGACCATCAGATTGTCCGCGCCGGTCTGCGAAACCTTTTCGAGGCCGAGAAGGACATGAAAGTGGTTGGCGAGGCCGAAAACGGGCGCCTGGCCGTGCAAATGGCCAGGGAATTGGCCCCCAGCGTGGTCGTGATGGATATCACCATGCCCGACCTGAACGGCGTTGAAGCCACGCGGCAGATTGTCGCGGAGTCTCCCACTTCGCGCGTCGTAGCCCTTTCGGCCCATACCGACCGGCATTTTGTCACCGAGGCCCTGCGCGCGGGAGCGGCCGGCTATTTGCCCAAAACGTCGGCTTTTGACGAATTGGTCGGGGCCGTGCGCACCGTGGCGGCCGGCAAGGTTTATCTCAGCCCCGGCGTGGCGAACGTGGTCATTGAAAGCTATGTCCGCGGCGACTCCAGCGAGGGTCGCTCGGCATTCGCACTCCTGTCCACCCGCGAGCGCGAAGTGCTCCAACTCATGGCCGAGGGCCAGGCCACCAAGGAAGTGGCGCGGACGCTCCATGTGAGCGTGAAAACCGTTGAGACCCACCGGGCCAAAATCATGGATAAGCTGAACCTGCACAGCGTCGCGGAGCTGACCAAATACGCCATCCGCGAGGGGCTGACGAGCGTCGAGGCCTAATCCGGCTTCTCATTAAATTCCTCGCCACGCTCTTATCCACAAAATCATCAAATGCGGGGCGTGCTTTAGCACGCCTATTGCCTATCTGCGCGATTGAATCGATTCGTATTCGCAGAGGCGTGCACGCCCTACCCGCTTTGAATCTGATCCTTGGTGTCTTGGAGTCTTGGCGGTTCGATTTCTTTTTTATTACGAAGCAGTCAACGCGGCGCGGCTTAATCGCGCCGCGGCCTGCAGGAGTTCGTCGGGGTCCACGGGCTTGGAGATCACGTCGGAATAGCCTGCTTTCAGGGCGCGCAGGCGCAGGGATTTTCCGGCCTTTTCCGCAATCGCGATCGCCGGCGGTTTTCTTCCATTCGTTCCATCAGGACCCACGGCGCGGATTCTTTGTATGAGCTTTTGGCTCTGGGCGCGGTCGATCACCAGGGGCGCCACGAGAAGATTGGGTGGGAGATGCCCGTTGCCGTCGAGCGAGGCAAGCGCCTGCCGCGGCGTCGCGACGGCGGTCACATCCGCGCCGGATTGCTCAAGCATCCATTGAATCATATTGCGCGTGTCGGCCTGGCTTTCGACCAGCAGGGCGCGGACGCCGGCCAGTACCTTTGACGTGCGAAACGGGTTCTTGGCCGCCGGCCCCGTGGCGGATGTACCGGCGGCAGCGATGGGAAGTTCGAGTGTGAAGACAGATCCCCTTCCCATCCCAGGACTGTGGGCGCCGATCGTCCCCCCGTGCATTTCCACGATCCGGCGCGCAATCGCCAGTCCCAGGCAAAGACCCGCGTCGGGGCGCCTGGGGTCGGTCACCTCAAAAATGTACGGAAGCGTTTGGCCGTCGATTCCCCGGCCGCGATCGGCGATTTTGAGCCGCATCGTGCGGCCGACACGGCGCAGGCTCACTTCGATTCTGCCGCCGCCGGGACTGAAGCGGATGGCATTGGCGAGAAGTTTGTTGATCACTCGTCGCAGCCGGGCGGCGTCGGCCCGGACGACAATAGGGCCAGAGTCCAGATCGGCGGCAAGGACGAATTTCTTGCCGCCCGAGCCGGTCTGAGCGGCGTGGATCACATCGCGGACGAGCGCGGCAAGTTCTGTTTCGCGCAGGTTGATCTCGATCTTGCCGGCCGTCATGCGCAGGAATTCCAGGGCATCATCGACCAGATCGGCTTGGGATTTGGCGCTCCGTTCAAGGGCCTCGACCGCCTGGGAACGCTCCGCGTCAGGCAAATGTCCGGCCCGCAGGGCGCGCGTCCAAAGCAGTATCGCCGTGAGCGGCGTGCGAACCTCGTGGCAGAACTTGGAGAGAAATTCATCGGGTAAGGATCGGGACGGGGCGGCGCGGCGGGCGAGCGTCTTCCTGCCACGCGTGGGTCTGGCGTCATGCGGCGATTTGCGGAGCATGGGGGGCCTTTGACTCATTATAGATCGACCTCGACGTTATGTTCCCGGTGATCATCAACCAGCGGAAACGAATCGTCCGGTTGCTCTGCGCCGTCGAAAAGAACGCGCGTGACGGTTTTGCCGCCGTGGCTGCGAATATGGATGTGATTAACCGTCTCACGGTGGCGATAGTGGATGGTGACCGATTCCCAGCCCGGCGGCAAGACAGGCGCCAGGCGCATCCGGTCGGGCGTAAGGTGAAGGCCCAGAAGGGATTCGGTGAGCAGGCGGTACATCCAGCCCGCCGAACCGGTATACCAAGTCCAGCCCCCCTGGCCGGAGTGTTGCAGATTGGTGTAAACGTCTGCCGCCAAAACGTAGGGCTCCACTTTATACTTTTTGATGGCCGCTTCGCTGTCGCCGTGGCGCAGCGGATTGATGAGCTGGAAGAGTTCCCAGGCCCGCTGGGCGTCGCCGGACTGGGCCATGGCCATAACCGCCCAGACCGCGGCGTGGGTGTACTGCCCGCCGTTTTCGCGCACGCCCGGCGGATAGCCCTTCACATAGCCGGGATTCAGCGGCGATTTATCAAAGGCCGGATCAAAAAGCTGGATCAGCCGCAAATCGCGGTTGACCAGGCGGGAAACCATTGATTCAAGCGCCTGCGCGCGCCGCTGGGGGTCGCCGACATTGGCCAGCGTCGCCCAGCTTTGCGGCAGCGAATCGATCTGGCATTCGGCATTCTCGGCCGAGCCAAGCGGCTGGCCGTTGTCGAAATAAGCCCGGGTATACCACTGGCCGTCCCAGGCATGCTCGTCGATGTTGCGGCGCAGCTTTTCCGCCTCGGCGCCGCAGATATCAGCGAACGGAGCGTCGGCGTGCGACCGGGCCAGGTCGGCAAACTGCGTGAGGCATTCGTGCAGGAAGAACGCGAGCCAGACGCTTTCGCCCTTGCCGTGCTCGCCGACGAGATTCATGCCGTCGTTCCAGTCGCCGCATCCCATGAGTGGCAGGCCGTGCGCGCCAAAGCGCAGGCCGTGCTTGATGGCGCGAACGCAATGCTCGTAAAGCGTGGCCGATTCGTCGGAGCGCAAGGGAAGATCATAGTAGCTGTCCTCGGTTTCGTTGACCGGGCGGCCTTCGAGGAAATTGATCTTTTCATCCAGCACGCCGGTGTCGCCAGTCGCGCCGACATAGCGGCAGACCGCATAGGGAAGCCACAGGTAATCATCGGAAATGCGCGTTCGCACCCCCCTGCCGGCCGGCGGATGCCACCAGTGCTGCACATCGCCTTCGCGGAACTGCCGCGCCGCACAGCGCAGCAAATGCTGTCGCAGAATCGCCGGTTCGGCATGGAGGAAGGCGCAGGCGTCTTGAAGCTGGTCGCGGAAGCCGAACGCGCCGCCGGACTGATAGAACCCGCTGCGCCCCCAGAAGCGGCAGGCAAGCGTCTGATATAGCAGCCACCCGTTGACGAGGAAATTGACCGTCAGGTCGGGGGTTTCAACGAACACGGCCCCCAGCGTGCGCTTCCAATAATCCCACACTCCCGCCAGTGCGGTATGGGCGGCTTCGACGCCTCGGAAACGGGAGATGAGATTCTGCGCGTCGGCGAGGTCTCGTCCCGCGCCGAAGATAAACGCGACTTCCACCTGCTGTCCCGCGGGAAGGTCGATGACGGCTTGCATCGCCGCGCACGGGTCCAGCCCCGCGCCGGTGCGGCCGGAGAGATGCGAGCGCAACAGACCCGCCGGGCGCGCCAGGCGTCCATTGCGGCCCAGGAATTCCACGCGGTCGCCCGTGACGGTGCGCGCCGGCTGGCTGCAATCGAGGAAGGCCACGCGATCGCGGAATTCATCGTTGTAGCAATTGCGGGCGAGGAGCGCGCTGGTCTTGGGGTCGGTTTCGGTGACGACGTGCGGGAGCGTTTTAGAGCGGCGCTCGCCCATGACCACTTCCATGAAGGCGGTCAGTGAGAGCCGCCGCGCGCGGCCCGAGCCGTTGCGCAGTTTAATCGTGACGAATTTAACTGGAGCGTCGGCGGCGACGTAAGTGCTCATTTCCGATTCGATGTCGCCGTCAGAGTATTCAAAGACGCTATAGCCAAAGCCGTGCCGCGTGGTGTAGGGGAACGATCCAGCGGCGGGGAAGGGGCAGGGAGACCAGACGGCCCCGGATTCTTCGTCGCGAATATAGAACGCCTCTCCGCCGGTCGCGGTGACGGCGTCGTTGTACCAGGGCGTGAGGCGGAACGACTGCGCGTTTTCACACCACGTATAGGCGCTGCCGGTTTCCGTGACGACCGTCCCGAAATCCGCGTTGGCCAGGACATTCACCCACGGCGCGGGCGTGGGCCGGTCAGGCGTGGTGGTGATGACGTATTCGCGGCCGTCGGGCGTGAATCCGCCGATGCCGTTGAAGAGCGCCAGTTCGCGGCGTTTCTCTGAGCGCGTGAGGATCGCTTCAGAGCGCCGGCGCGCCAGCGGGCTGAATCGCGCGACCGGCGCCTGCGGGCTGGGGCGGCGGCCGGCCTGCTCGGCGAATGTGCCGGCCGCGTCGGAGAGGATCACCCGCGCGACGCTTTGCATCAGCAGGCGGTCTTCCTCGGACATCTGATCGGCGCGGCGGACGAAGATGCCGCCCGGCTTGTCAATCAAATTGGATTCAGCGCGCGACGCGATCACGCCCATGATCTGATCGTGCAGCGCCTGGCGATAGCCCGACTGGTCTTCATTCCAGATCACCAGATCCACGGAAAGTCCCTTGACGCGCCAATAGGCGTGGGCCGCGACAAGCTGGCGGACCAGATCGATCTTGGCGCGGTCGCCGATCTTGAGGAGCACAATCGGGAGATCGCCGGAGATACCGTAGCCCCACAGGCCCGATTGGCCTCGGCGATTGCGCGCGACCAAACTCGCCGGCGCGCGCATCAGCGAGTTGGAATAAAGGATCGCGCCGGCGAGCCGGCCGTAAAGCTGGGTCTCGGCTTCGGTGGCGTCGAGCTGGCGCAGGATCACCTGGCTGTGCGTCCAGGCCAATTCCAAAATGCGCTCGGCGACGTGCGGGTCCTGGTATTTCTCGACCAGTTCCGTAGCGGCCTGCCGCGTGGCGGTGACGCCGATAATGAGATTCACGCGCACGGTTTCGTCCGGCTCGATGACCACGGTGTTACGGATGGCAATGATCGGATCGAGGACGGCCCCCTCGGTGTCGGTAAGACTGGGGCGATGCAGCGCGGCCGGGTCGGCGGTGGTGCGGCCGCGCCCGATGAAGGCCTCGCGCGCCGTCGCAAAAGAGGGCGGTCCGGCCGTCTTCCCTTCGGTGGTCATTAAGTGAAAGAGCCACGGCGGTTGCTCGGCCGCCGAGCGCGGTCGTCGCGTGCACAGAATGGCATGGCGCTGGCGCAGAATTTCCGTCTGCACGAACATGTTGCTGAAAGCCGGATGGGCCGCATCGGCGGCGGGTGTGGCCAGGACAACTTCGCCGTAGCTGGTCAGCTCAATGGTGCGCCGGACGCTGCCGCGATTGGTGAGAGTGACGCGGCGGAGTTCGATGTCGTCTTCGGGAGAGACGGCGATCTCCACGTGCGTGTCGATCGTCGCCGAGCCGTCTTCGATGGCTTCGAGACTGCCGGCGACGGCGGCGGCCGCCCTTCCACCCGCGGCGGCGTCGCGACGGCGGAACTCGGCGCGGCCTTGCAGGAAGACTGCTTCGTACGATGCGGCCGGCTTGAGCGTGGGCTGGTGCGTGGTGGACCAGAATTCTCCCGTGGCGGCGTCGCGCAGGTAGCAGAACAGGCCGTGGCAATCGCGCGCCACGTCCTCGTGCCAGCGCGTCACGGCGAGTTCGCCCCAGCGGCTGTATCCCCCGCCCGCGGCGGAGACCGCGACGTGATACCGGCCGTTGGACAAAAGATGAATCTCCGGGACCGGCGTGTGGGGTGTCGAATAGACGCGCAGATTGGCCGCCGCGCCGGCCGGCGAGGCGCGGACTTCCGATACCTCATCGACGGGCGTAAATACCGACGGCGTTCGCGGCAGCCGCTCGTGCAGGAGCAATTCGGTGGCACGCAGGGCCGGATCGGAATTAAAGCGGCGCTGCATGGGCCGCTCGCGCAGGAGATACGTCAGGGAGAGAAAACTCATGGCCTGATGGTGAGCCATGTAGGAACGGATCACCGCGTGCGTCTGATTCGGCGGCAGGCGCGCCGGCGTGTAGTCGACCGCTTCGTAGAAGCCAAAGCGGCCCATGAATCCGGCGGTGGCCAGGCGGCGCAGATTCGCGCACGAATCGCGCGGGGCGATCATCAGGCCCATCACGCAGGCATACGGCGCGATCACCTGATCGTCGGCGAGTCCGCGCTTAAAGCCCAGCCCCGGCACGCCGAAGGCGCGGTATTGGTAATTGAGCTGGGCGTCGATTTCGTTGAAGCCCGATTCGGAGATGCCCCACGGCAGGCGATGTTCGCGGCCGTGTTCCATCTGGCGTTTGACGACGGCGCAATAAGTTTCATCGAGCAGCGTATTGGATTGCGTCGGCATCACCAGCAGCGGCATGAGATACTCAAACATCGACCCGCTCCAGGAGAGCAGCGCCGACCGGCCGGCCGCGGTGGTGACGTGGCGGCCCAGTGCGAACCAATGGTCCTGCGGCAGTTTGCCCTGGGCGATGGCGACGAAGCTGCCAAGGCGCGCCTCCGAGGCCAGCAGATCGTAAAACCCGCCGTCGCGGCGGTGGGCGTCGGCGTTGTAACCCAGCGCCAGCAGGCGGCGCGTGGAATCGTAGAGAAATTCGTAGTCGATATCGGCGAATTCGCGGCAGCGCTCGGCGAGGTCGCGCAATTCGCCCAGGCGGCCAGCGGCGCGATCGGCGGCCTGCACCACGCCCGAGCGCAATTGCCTGAACCATTCCTGCGGGGGATGGCCGGGAATCGCCGGGGGAAGCAGGGAGTCGATCAGCGGGAGAAGCGACATTTCCAGTTGCGCGGTCTCGGCGAGGGAGAGCCCATCATCGAGGCGGCGGTAGAACGCCTGCAATTGCACCAGACGCGATACACGCTGGGGATCGCCTTCGCGCCAGATCATTTCGTTGGGTCGCGGGAGATTTACCCAGGGGGCGATCTTCACGATGTCGTCGGCGATGTCCTGGCATTGATCGCCCAGGGCGGCAAGCCAGCCGCGCAGATCGCTGCCGGCGCGAAGCTCGACCGCGTGGCGCGTGTCGGCGATGCCCGCGATCAGGCGCAGGACCAGGGCGTGCAATCCGGAGAGATTGCGCGGGACATTGTGCAATTCCTCCTGGATGCGGCGCAGGCGGGCGAGAATGTCGTGCACCGCCGCCGAGGAGAGATATTCCGGCGCTGCGGTCGCGCCGCGAGCGGAATCGATGGCGGCGCTGAGAGTCACGCTGAGACCGTCGATGACGGAGGGGATCGAGAGCTTCTGTCCGCGCATTTCGTCCAGGCCCGCGGCGAGGGTGAGCAGCGAGCCGGCGAGATTGCCGCTGTCCACCGTGGAAACATACAGCGGGCGCAGTGGCTCGAGGGTGCGCGTGTCGTACCAGTTATACAGATGGCCGCGATAACGGTGCATCTTGTCCATGGTGGCGACCGTGCGCGAGGTGCGCTCGACAACCCGGCCCGCGGAGATATAGCCAAAATCATGGGCGGCGAGATTCGCCAGCAGATACAGGCCGATATTGGTCGGCGACGTGCGGTGGGCCACGCCGACGGGCGGGTCCTCCTGGAAATTATCCGGCGGAAGATAGTTGTCTTCCGACCCGACGAACGTGTCGAAGAATCGCCAGGTCCGGCGCGTGAGCTTGGCGAGGAAGGCGAGATCATCGGGCGACAAACGCACGCGCGGCGGCGGCAGCGGCTGGCTGATCCGCCAGGCCCACCAGGGAGCGAAAAGCCACATCACCACCAGCGGAGTTTCCGCCACGCTCGCCTCGCGATGGAGCAGGAGATGGGCGATGGAGACCCCGGCGACCACCGCAAGCTGTATCCACATCGAGACGTAGGAGCCGGCGGCGCTGCTTGAGCGGGCGGACCTCACGGCGTCGCGCGCGGTGCGCCATTCGAGCAGTTTGTGATGCGTGAACAGCAATCGGCCTGCCGTGCGCAGGATGGCGTCGAGACTGATAAACGCCTCATACGGAAGGCAGGCGAGGGCGAAAAGCTGGCCAACTGCCTGCCGCAGGGCGGCGCGAAGGGTGAGGCGAATTCGGTCCTTTAATCCCGCGCCGCCGGCGAGGCGGGAAAGCTGGTGCAGTGCGACCAGAAGCGTGGGGAGGAAAAACGCCATCGCCACGAGCAAAGTGAACAACAACGCCTGGCCGACAAACCAGCAGACCAGAAGCACGGCCAGCGCGCAAACGGGCACGACACTCCGGCGCAGATTGTCGAATATCTTCCACCAGGAAAGGGCCGAGATGGGATTGCGCGCCGACTTGCCCTCGTGCCCCGGCACGCGCGGCAGCAGCCACCGTGCGATCTGCCAGTCGCCGCGCATCCAACGGTGACGGCGGCTGATGTCGGCGGGATACGCCGACGGGAACTCCTCGATCAGGATGACATCGCTCAGCAACGCCGAGCGCGCGTACGCCCCTTCCAGCAAGTCATGGCTGAGGATGCGGTTTTCGGGCAGGTGATGGTTCAGCGACAAGGCAACCGCGTCAATATCGTAAATCCCTTTCCCGATGAAAGAGCCTTCGCGAAAGACATCCTGGTAGACATCAGAGACGGCGCGCGTGTAGGGATCGATTCCCGATTCGCCGGAAAAAAGGCGGGCGAAATTGGAGCGCGCGGCGCTGGGCATACTGTCCGCCACGCGCGGCTGCAGGAAGCCGTATCCCTCGGTGACGCGGCCGCGCTTTTCGTCAAAGACCGGGCGATTGAGCGGGTGGGCCATGGCCCCGATTAACTGCCGCGCCGATTCGCGCGGGAGTTGCGTGTCCGTGTCGAGAGTGATGACGTAACGCGTATCCTTGAGCAGATCGACGGGGCCGGCGACGACTTGAAACCCATGCGGCTTGCCGCGCAGGAAGGCGTTGAGTTCCTCCAGCTTGCCGCGCTTTCGTTCCCAGCCCATCCAGACGCCTTCACGCTCGTTCCAGCGGCGCGAGCGATGAAAGAGAAAGAATCCTCCGCCGATGCTGGGAGAATCGTCGGCTTTGTCGACAGCCGAGTATTTGGCATTGAGAGCGGTGATGCCATCCCTGGCGCGCTGGATCAGTGCTGCGTCGGCGGGCATTTCCTGGGTGGCGGCGTCACGCAGGTCGGTCACCAGGGCAAAATGAACATGCGGATCGCGATTGGCTAAATAGCGGATTTCCAGGTCTTCCAGAAGTTCGTCCACTTCGGCCAGCTCGGTCAGCAATGTCGGCACCGCAACGAGTGTGCCATGCGCCGCGGCAACGCCCTTGGCGAAATCAATGCGCGGCAGCGCGCGCGGGTGGACCAGGATCGTCGCCAGCCAATTGACCAGCCCGATGGCGATTTGCGAGGCGCATAGCGCTAACGGCGCGGCGATTGCAACCAGAGGCCATTTCGGAAAACCGTGCCGCGCGGCCCAGAAAAAGACCGGCGCCGTCAGCGCGGCGGTGATGATGGCGATGGAGCCAAGATAGAAAAAGAGCGGGGCGCGCCCGGCGCTCACGGCCAGTCGCCGCTTGACCGACAGGCGCGCCGCGACCGCGCGCTCCAGGATCGGACGGCCGGCATCGACGAGATAGTATCCCACGTGCGCGGTGCGCGCGGCAGGAGAATCGGATTCGCCCCGCGGCGCAAGGTTACGCCGGGCCAGCTCGACCGCCTCGGCGGCGACTTGTTCTTCGGCGAGCAGACTGCCGCGCGCGATCTCCTCGACCGCGTGGCGATACGCGTCGCGCGTCGCGAAATCCATGGCCGGATAAACCCCGGCCGCCTCGCCGCGCAGCGCGT
>JBEKYH010000080.1:0-13369 GCA_049511115.1 Tepidisphaeraceae bacterium
CCTCCTTGCGTGGATAGACCAGAGGGTCTTGATAACACTCTGAATACCACAAATCGCGGGCGTTTCGAGTATTTTTTATTGCCACATCCGCTGAAAAGGCCAGAAATCACGCTTGAACAGGGACTAGCTGCGTCCCCGTTCATTTCCCGGGCGCGCAAAGGCGCGGTCGAGTTTGTCCAACAGGGTCAGCCCGCGTTTGACGTTTCCGCGAGCGGCCCGCGCGTTGAAGCGTGTTTCGGCGGCGACCTGGGCCAGTGCCATAGTGGCCCACTCGCCAACCAGTTTGTTGAGGCTGACGCCTTGGCTTTTCGCCAGCAAACGTAAACGCTTGTGCTTGGCGTCAGGAATTCGAATCGTCATCGTTGCCATGAGTTTGTCTCCATTGTTTCTAAAACTCTCACGGCAGTAACATCACCGGCACATTTTGTCCCGCCCCTAACGGCGGCGCGTTTTCGGGGCGGATCACGAGCGCGTCGGCGCGGGCGAGGGTGAAGATGTCGGCGGAGCCTTTCCAGGGGATGGGGCGGACGGCATCGCCGATGAGGATCGCCGGTTGATAAAACTCGCGCGGGCCGTTGGCGGAGAGGGGCGCCGATACCGGCAGGTTCAGGATCGTTTGCTCGGGCGAGCCGCCGGACATGCGGCGGAGGAGTCTGGCGGCCAGGCGCAGGGTGCAGACGAAGGCGCTTACGGGATTGCCGGGGAGGCCGACGACGTACTTTCCCTCCGGCATGGCCGCGAGAACGAATGGTTTTCCCGGACGGATGCGCAGCTTGGTGATCTTCAAATCGGCGCCTAGCTCCAACAGAATGCGCGGGACAAAATCATATTGGCCCATGCTCATGCCGCCGGTGACAAAGACGATGTCGTCGCGCAGCGCATCGAGGAGGCGATCCTTGATGACGGCGGGATCGTCGCGGGCGACGCCCCGGTCGCGGGTAACGCAGCCGAGGCGGGTGAGGAGATTGACCAGCATGGGGTTGTTGGAATTGCGGATTGTCGCCGCGGGGGGCGTTTGATCCACCGAGACGATTTCGTCGCCGGTGGCTAGAACCGCGCAGCGCGGGCGGTCAAATACGTCGACGTTGGCCGCGCCGACGGATGAGGCAACGGCGAGTTGGGCCGGGCCGAGGGGAATGCCGATCGGGAGGACTGTCGCGCCCTTGGAGATATCCGAGCCGCGAGGAGAGATGGACGCGCCGGGCGATGCCGAATGAAGGACGCGCACGCGCTCGCCGGGCGCGGCGAAAGTTTTCGAAGCGGTGCGCTCGATCGGAACGACAGCATCGGCTCCGGGGGGAAGCGGTGCGCCGGTCATGATGGTCATGGCTTGGCCCGCGCCGATCGGTTGGCTCGGCGCGCGGCCGGCAGGGGATTCGCCGATGACTTGGAGATCGACCGGGGCCTTGGCCACATCAGCGGCGCGAACGGCGTAGCCGTCCATCATGCTCTTGTCGAATGGGGGATAGTCGCGGTCGGCGATAATCGCGGCGGCGAGGCGCAGGCCGCTCGCGTCGGCCAGCGGCACGCGGATCGTGCGCGGGTGGACAGGGAGCGCGTCAATGATGGCGATCGCCTGTGCGACGGTGAGAAGATCGGCGACGATTTCTTCCATAGTGTTCCAGGGCAAGATGCTAATTGTCCCATTATCCAAGAGTGGCCAGGATTTGGCAGCAGATGATCGGCACAATCAGGGCCAGCGGGGCGACGGCGGCATAGGCCTGGGCGCACGCCTCGGATTGGGTGATTTCATCGGCATAAAGCAGGGCGGGGCTGCTCGTCATGGCGCCGGCGGCCCAGCCGGCGAGGGTGATGAAATTCATTTTGAAGTATCGCCGCGCGAAGATGCCCACCAGAAGCAGGGGAACCATGGTGATGACGACGCCCCAGACGACCAGCTCCAGGCCGCCGGGACCGCTGAAGAGTTTCTGCACGAAATGATCGCCCTGCTGGAGGCCGACGCAGGCGAGGAAGACGGCCAGGCCGAAATCGCGGAAGAGCTGGTTGGCGTTGGAGGGCATGTACCAGACGACCGAGCCGACGTTGCCCAGGCGCGAAAGGCCGATTGCGACCAGCATCGGGCCGGAAGCCAGCCCAAGCTTAATGCTGCCTTTGAGGCCGGGGATCGCCAGCGGGATGCTGCCGACGAGCACGCCCAGGACAATGCCTAAGAATATCGGGCCGACGTGGGAATGATTGAGAACCTCGGGGCAATTGCCCAGTTCCTGTTCGACGGCTTTCAGACCCGCGGGCGGGCCAACGGCGGTGATGAGGTCGCCGAAGTGAAGGGTGAGATTGGCTGTGGGAAGCAGGTTCACGCCGGCGCGGGTGACGCGCGTGAGGGCGACGCCGTGAGTTTTGACGAGGTTCAACTCGCGGAGCGATTTGCCGGTGACGCCGACGCTGGTGACCAGCAGATCGGCGCGGGCCAGGGCGTCGGAGACAGCGGAAAGATCGGTTTCGCTCTTGTGGCCCAGGAGAATGACCAGGTCGTCTAGGTGAGGCTTGAGGCCGATGGCGCGGAAAATGTCGCCGACGTGCAATTGAGTTTCGGCAAAGGGAACGGCGCTGACGCCGTTGTGGAGGACGCGGCTGAAAAAAATATTGTGGCGGCGGGCGAGATTCAGTTCCTTGAGGGGCGTCCCCTCAAAATCCTTGTTGGTGATTTCGATATCGACAAAAGCCCATTGCGGGCGGCGGGCCAGCATGGCGGCGCCCAGCGCGTCGCGCTCGGCGGCGATATCTACCTTGAACATGCGGCGAAAGATCGCAACCGCGAAGACGGGCCCGATCATGCCGAAGGGATAGGTGACGGCGTAGGCGAGGCCGGCAAACTGGTCGCCGCCGGAACCGACCAAGTGGCGCAGGGCTTCCTGCGCGGCGCCCAGGCCGGGGGTGGTTGTGAACGCGCCGGCATACAAGCCGGGGGACGCGCCGCGGCTGTAGTGGCAGAGGGCGACGACGGCCTCGGTCATGGCCGCGCCCAAAACCAGGACGGCCACGGAAAGAAGATTCAGCCGCAGGCCTTCGGCTTTGAGGGAATCGACGAAGCTGGGGCCGACCTGCAGGCCGATGGTGTAGACAAAGACGATCAACGAAAAATCGCCGAGGAAGGAGAGGACCTGCTCGCTGGGAGTCTGGCCGAACTGGCCGAAGAGAAGGGCCGTGAAAAGGACTCCGGAGATGCCCAGCCGCACGCCGCGAACGCGGATAGCCCCCAGGGCCATGCCGAAGGTGACGGCCAGGCTCAACGTGGCCAACCCGGAGGCGACGGAGCCGGGAGGCCAGAGTGCGTCGAAAAAGTTCATACCAGCATTTAGGGGGGGAAGAGGGGAAAAGCAAACCGGGCGTGTAGTCGCGGCTCCTTTGATCGGAGAAAAACAAAAAGAGCGATTCACCGCCCGGTCGCAGTAGCTAGAGGACGCGGAGGAAAACAAGAAACAAATTTAGTTTTCTGCCTCTGCGTCCTCTGTGTCCTCTAGCGAGGCGCAGCCGAGCGGGCGGTGAGTCCTGTATTCCTGGGTTGGATCAGGCGAGATTGGTCTCGACCTTGATGTTGCCGTGCACGGCCTTGGAGTAGGGGCAGATGCCGTGGGCGGCCTCGATCAGCTCCTGGGCGACCTTGCGGTCCAGGCCCGGGAGGCCGACGTTCAAGCGGGCCGACAGGAAGAAGGCGCCGTCGCCGTGGTTGAGGTTGATCTCGGCATCGACGGCCATATCGGCCGGGAGGGCGATTTTCCTCTGGGAGGCGGCGACCCCAAGCGCGCCCATATAGCAGGCCGACCAGGCGACGCCGAAGAGATTCTCGGCCGCCGGATGGGGCTGGGGGAGCTTAATGTCCAGAAAGCCGTCGCTGCTGTGCCCCGCGCCGGTCGGGCCGGCGGTGGTGTGGGTCTTGGCGGCGAAAAGAACTTTCGAGCTCATGGGGAAGTCCTTCCTGTGTTGGTGTCCCTTGATACCGAGCAAATGTTTGCGGCAGATTATTAGGCCGCAATCAGGAAGGGGTCAAGCGCGGCTGCGCCGCGGGGCGACCGAGTTGCATCAGCCCGCCGATTCCAGACGCGACGAATAAAGTGCGACATCGTCCGGGCCAAAACAGCAGAACGTGACAACTCGCGGCCGATCGTGGGTTGCAAGCCATTCGACGACCGCCGAAACGGCGACTTCGCACGCCTGCGCCTTTGGATAGCCGTATACGCCGGTAGAAATGCAGGGAAAAGCCAGGGACTCGATCCCCGCATCCTCGGCGATTTGCAGCGATTCCTGGTAGCACGATCGCAGCGATTCCGCTTCACCATTTCCGCCGCCGTCGTAGACTGGGCCGACGGTATGGATGACATGCCGAGCGAGCAGGCCGTGCCCGGCGGTGAGTTTGGCATGACCCGTCGCACAGCCGCCGAGCTTGCGGCACTCGGCCAGCAATCCCGGCCCGGCCGCTCGATGGATCGCCCCATCAACCCCGCCGCCGCCGAGGAGCGAATTGTTGGCGGCGTTGACGATCGCGTCCACATCAAGGCGAGTGATGTCGCACTGGATGACGCGTAGGCGATGATGGACGGCATGTGCCATGGGTCTGCCCTCCCCTTCGGCATCAGTTGCCGCAGAATCATAGGAGTTTGATTGGGGTGATTTCAAAACCTCCCGCGGCGCTGCGCCGCCGTCCTATAGTAAATGCAGGGCGCCATTACGCCCGGTCATTTTTGAAGGAGAACCCCAATGCTCAAATTCGCTCTCTACGCGCACCTTGAAGCCAAGCCCGGCAAAGAAGCCGCGGTCGAGTCGATGCTGAAATCGGCCCAGCCGCTGGCAATGAAGGAGCCGGGGACCAAGACCTGGTACGCCTTCGCCGAAGCGCCCGGCCACTACGGCATCTTCGACACCTTCGAAGACGAAGCCGCCCGGCAGGCACATCTCGACGGGGCGATCGCCAAAATCCTCATGGAAAAAGCCGACGAACTCTTCGCCAAGCCGCCGCAGATTCACAAGATTCAGGTGGTGGCCAGCAAGTGACGCTCTTGTTCCAAGGCCTCGCTGTATACAGCCCAACGATCGCAAAGCGCCGTCCCTCCCGCGTTGCGCAAATCCTTTCTGCGCCCCCGCCAAAGAGCCATTTGCGACATAAAGCTGCAAATAAACCTGAAAAATCCGGGTACATTACGAAATTTTGTACTATAAATTCCTGAAACGACTCGCTAATATGCTGAGCCGTCATGCCTATTTCCTATTTCCGTACCACAGCCAGAGCGATTCTGGCCGCCGGGATTTTGTTGAGCGCTCTGACCGGCTGCTCGATCGAGCAGGCCCCGCTGGACAAGAGCGGCCTCACCCCCATGACCCCGCAAAACACGCCGATGACGCGGGCCAGCGTGCCCATGCGGCCGATCGGGTCGTTCCTTGCCCTGGACGGCAAGACGCAGACGCTCCCCTATTCGCCGATCGCCTGGGAATTCGGCTGCCTGCCGTGCGTCAACTCCGCCTCGGGCGACATGGTTATGCTCGACACCGGCATGGATGTCTCGGCCCATGTGACGCTGGACATCATCCGCGACGGGAAATATCCGGTGCAACTGAGCCGGCATCCGTCGGTGAGCTACATCCCGTCACTTTCCCTGGGCGGGATCGCGGCCAAGCGATTCCTGGCCGACGTGGATGATAAGGAATGGCAATTCTCCATCCTCGGCCTGCCCATCTATGGCGCCCGGGCCTGGACGCTGGGGTCGCAATTGCTTTCCCATTCCAAATACCTGGCCTTCGACAACCGCAACCGTTGCGTCACCATTGGCCTGGAGGACTTCCAGTCGTCGAACAATCTGCGCTGGACCTGGTACGACATGTACACCTACGAGCATCGCCCCTGGGTGAATCTCCCCGTGGCTGGCGGGAAATCCATGAGTTTCCTGGCGGATTCCGCGGGCGGCCCGCATCTGATCCTCGACCGCGAGCAATGGGACGACATCGCCCCGCAGGTGCGGGTCGCGCGCCAGATGGCCGACCAGTACCCCACCTGGTACGGCATGCAGCCGGTGGATGTTTACGTCGTGCGCGACCTTACGTTTGGCCCGCTGCATCTGCGCAACGAAGCCGTCTGGGTGCGAAAGGGCGACGACTCCGGCGCAGAGCCAAGCTTTGGCCTGGGAATATTTTCAGGTACCGTGGCGGTTTGGGATTTTAAGAATCACAGGTTTGGCGTCGGCGCTTAGAATCTCCTCCGGTGTATGAGCGGAGGCGGCGGACGCCTTGCCGGGATACACCAGAGGAGAACCGATGGGATTCAATCCACTTCGCGCATTTGTTCTCGCGCTCTTGTCATTGGCCGTCATGGGAGCTGGGCCGGCCACTCAGCCGTCTTTGGCGCCACCAGCCGTCGGCGATCAAGCCGCTGACTTTTCCCTCAATACCCTGGACGGCAAGACCGTTCATCTGGCCGATCTGCTCAAAACGGGTCCGGTGATTCTGATCGAATTGCGCGGATGGGTGGGATACCAGTGCCCCATCTGCAATCGGCAGGTCGGGGAGTTCATATCCAACTCAAAGGACGTCCTGGCCACCGGCGCGCGGGTGGTTATGGTCTATCCCGGGCCGGCGGATCAACTCAAGGATCGCGCCGCGGAATTCATCAGCGGAAAAACCCTGCCGGACAGTTACTTTTTTGTGATCGATCCGGACATGAAGTTTGTCTCGGATTGGCATCTTCGCTGGGATAAGCCGGGCGAGACGGCCTACCCCTCGACGTTTGTAATCGACTCCAAGGGGATTATTCGGTTCGTGAAGATCAGCCACAGCCACGGGGACCGTGCCACCTCGGCGGAAGTTCTAAAGGTGCTGGCGGAGAAGGCATCGTAGTATGTAGGGTGGGCGTACTCGCCCACCGCTCGGGTCAAACGGTGGGCGAGTACACCCACCTTACATGAACTGGTACGGCATGCAGCCGGTGGATGTTTACGTCGTGCGCGATCTTACGTTTGGCCGGCTGCATCTGCGCAACGAAGCCGTCTGGGTTCGCAAGGGCGATGACTCCGGCGCCGAGCCGAGCTTTGGGCTGGGCATCTTCGCCGGCACCGTGGCGGTGTGGGATTTCCATAATCATCGGTTTGGGGTAGGGGCGTAAGAAGGTAATCCGCACCGCACGACAACGGATCACGGGCTACGCCGTGTCGCTGCAGTATCGGTCGCTTTTTTAGGCCGGGGATACGGTTCGAATACTGGCACGCCGTTCTCGTCGAACGTGGTTGCACAGGTTTTCCCGTCGATTGTCACCAAATTGAAATTTCCCGGTGAGGATTCCATTCGGCGCTGCTCGCCGGTGTAGGGGTTGGTATCAACGTTCCAGGCTTGAAGTTTGGCATGAACCGCGTCGAGATGATCGTGGTCCATCTTGGTGGTTAATACCCCGTCGTCGACCAGGGAAGAGAGTCCCCAGAGGAGTTCAGTAGAAGGATCGGTGCGTGGGCTAATTATTTGAGCGGGGACTACAGGCAGTGCCTTATAGACCACGACGACTGCAGCCGCGACCGCGAGGATTATCGCGGGCAGGCCGATAGCTTGTACCCGGCTCGGCCTGCGGCGACCGCTGAATATGCACGCAGAGTAGAATAGAACCAGCAGAGCGCCCCAGAGGGCGATTACGATAATGACCCGGGTGCGGCCGTCGAAGCTGAATGCGTGGTCTTGATGGACGGGAAGATCGGCGAGAGTGATTGAAACATCCTGGTTCATGGCGGATGGAGCAAGATCGGCAACGAGTTTGGTAACGGTGCAATCGTCCCACAGTCGCGCGCAGACCTCGGGGCTGCCGATGTTCAGACGCGTGTTTTCAGCGTAAAACCTCGTGCGGTACGGGACCACTTGGTCGCTTTGAGGGCCTCCGTACCACAATCGGCTGTGAAAGCGGTCGGCGGCAACGCAATGAAAGCCCGGTATCTGCGCTTGCCGGTCGGCGACGACCATCAATTCGACGTGGGAGATCGTTCCGGCAAGTGCCGTCAGCCTCATCGGGTAGACGGGTGCGGCGGCGGGAAAGGTTGCCACGATCGGCGCTGGGGTGGCTGGCCCGGTCGCATCGGAACTGAGGTGTGCGACGAGGAAGCACCATTTCCGCGCGATGTAATCGTTGACGATCGGAAGGGCATCGGCGCCGAGTGGGGCGAGGCCATTATCGGTCAGCCAACCCGAAAGCGCGCCGGTATCGCGGGCACTGATCACCTTTACGTCGTAGTCGCCGATCCGCTGCGACGAGTTGGCCTCGACGTTTGCAAACACCATTGGCGAGGATGGGCGCCCAATGGTCGCGGAAAGCGAAATCGCCAGAAAAAAAAGATAATAGAGCACGATTAAGAACCCAGCGATCAGATCTCCGACAGTTCGGATCAGGCCAACGTAGAAGAGGATCAATCCGATTACCAGCGGAACCACGACGAGCGCCGTGAAGATAAACTCAATGTCAAATTCTGGTGCGATAATGTAGGCGACCAATCCCCATAAAAAAAAGAAAGCGGCGACGGCCACGAGTACGTAGATAATGGTGCTATTCAGCGTGCGAATCGAAAGATAAATCGCCACTATGACCGGCAGCCCCAATATTATAGCCCACGCGACATACGCGATTTGCGCTGGGAGTTCATCCGTAACTGAGGGCCGCAGCGACATGGAGAGACTGGTCAACATTCCCGGCTCACCCAGCTCCAATTTGGTAGGTTCCGCCGGAACCGGCAATATCCAGCCGACGTCGCGCGACGGGCTTTGAAACGTGGATTCCACGACCAGTGTTTCCTCGCCGTTGCGATAGACAATCATGGCTCGCTGCGTGGGGATGGCGGGAAGCGTCGGGACAGCTTGTTCTGGGATATAGATGCCGTCGCCAGCGGCGGGACTCGCGTGCAGCAGAACCATCGCCGCAAGCCATACGACGATCATTCTGCCGAGAAGGAACCGGCCCGAACTGCTAGAGGCGCCTCCGGCCATTTTTCCGTTTCCTCGCCGCGTGCAGTGTGGCGTGGCGTCAATGCGCTCGGCGCACGCCCAGCATGCACCGCCTCATTATAACAGACTATAGAAGTAGGGTGGGCGTACTCGCCCACCGCTCGGGTCAAACGGTGGGCGAGTACACCCACCCTACATGAACTGCGGTGGGTCAAAACTGTTTTATGACATCAAAGGCCGCAGGTGCGCCATCGCCGCTTTGGCGATCTGGGCGGCGGTGGTTTCGTAGGGGTAAAGCTCAACGGTGGCCCAGCCGTCGTAGGCGATGTCATTCAGGGCCGCGAAAACAGCGGCGAAATCAATCGCCCCTTTGCCCGGGGCCAGATGCTGATGCACGCGGTTCCGGCCGATGTCCTCGACGTGGACGTGGGCGATCTCACCCGGCATCCGGCGGATCACCGCGGCCGGGTCTTCGCCGACGCAGAAGAGGTGGCCGATGTCGCAATTCATGTGGATCAGGTCTTCGTTGGGAAAAAAGCGCCGCTTGAAATTCAGGTATTCCTCGGAAGTCTGAATCAACAGCCCCGGCTCCGGCTCGATGGCCAGCGTGACCTCATGCTCCCTGGCCCGCGGCAAGACTTCCGCCAGCGATTCGGCAAATCGCTCCGCCGCCGCCTCCGGGGACAGGCCGGTCCCAATGAGCGGCCCGCCCGGCTGGAGGCTGACCGTTTTGGAGGCGAATTCACCGGCTAATTCGATGCTGGCCAAGGTGTGATCAATTCGCTCGCGCCGGCGCGCGGCGTCGTCTTCGATCCAGGTGGGATGATAAGTATCTCCGCATGCGAAAAGCGTGAATGCATTGACGTTGCTGACGACCAAGCCCAGATCAACCAGCCGCAGCATCAAATCGCGCCGTTCTTTTCGCCCCAGCGCAGACGGCAGCGCGTGCGGCACGTCCGCCATCAATTCCACGCCGATATAACCCGCATCGGCAACAGCCGCGAGCGCCTCGTCGAGGCTGTTCTTCTTGAAGGCGTTGGTGGAAAAGGCGAGGTGGAACATTTATAGTTTTCCGTATGGGACCAACTGACCTTGACCAGATTCTTTATCGCGAGCCGTTCGTTCCCCTGCGCGTCACGGTTGCCAGCGGCGACCAGGTGATCGTCGACAATCCGCACCGGGCGATGATCAGCGGTTTCTCGCTTTACTACGGCATCGCCGACAGTCCGGAGTCGCGCATCGGCAATCGAGTCAAAATAATCTCAATTCCCAACATCGTCCTCATCGAACCAGTCCCCCAAGGTCCTCGCCGCAACGGCCGCCGGCGTCGTTAAGCTGCTTAATCACGCATACGATCCCCCGCTGGTCGCTCCCCGCGCCGCGCGCGACGCCTCTCGCTCCTTGGCCACCTTCGCCTCATATCCGCTGGCTCGATACGCCGCCATCGGATTGGGATCGAGTCCCTTCTTCTTGCGCCATTCTGCCAGCATCGGCTTCACGTCCGTATTGTACGCCGCGCGCAGACACTCCTCGGCGTCCACAATATTCTGCCGCGCCTGGGCATCGCGCAGTTGGGCGCGATCGACCAGGCAGGCTTTGGCATACAGCTCCTGCGCCGTCGTCGCCGTCTGGATCATGGCCTCGATCTTGGGTTTCAAATTGTGGCTCTGATCGACCATGTAGGCGATCCTGGAGACATCCTGTTCGCGCGATTCGGCCGCGTTGCGAATCTCGTGGAAAATCCGAAACACCGCGTAGGGATCAATGCTCCCCAGCGTCAGGTCGTCGTCGGCATACTTGCGATCGTTGAAATGGAAACCGCCCAGCATGTCTTCATCCAGCAGCCAGGCGACGATCTGCTCGATGTTCTGGCCTTGCAGATGGTGGCCGGTGTCCACGAGAACCTTGGCCTTTGGCCCGGCGTCCTTGGCGAAGATGTAAGCCATTCCCCAATCGGCGATGTCGGTGTGGTAAAACGCCGGTTCAAACGGCTTGTATTCGACGAGCATTTTCATCCCCGGCGAGAGGGCGTCGTGCCATTGCCGCAGCGCCCCGTGCATGCGGCGCTTGCGCTCGACGATGTCGTCCTGGCCGGGATAGTTGGTGCCGTCGGCAAACCAGAGGCTCAGCGTGTCGCTCCCCACCGCCTTGGCGATGGCGATGCAATCGGACATGTGCAGATGCGCATGGCGGCGGGCGTCTTCGTCGCCGTTGCAGGCCGATCCGAACTTATAGCACTGATCCTGAAAGAAATTGGGATTGATTGACCCGATGCGCACGCCATGCTTGCGGGCCAGTTCCGCCGTGGCCGTCGCGTCGACGCCGACGGAAAAATCCCACAGCACGTGCACCGCCACCGTGGGACAGCACCCGGTGTATTGGTTCACGATTCCCGCATCGGCGAGTTTTTCCTCAATCGTCGAGGCCGCCGCCGGCTGGAGGAATTTGCCGAATCGCGTGCCCGTGTCGGCGTACCCCCAGCTTGGCGTTTCAATCTTGAACTCGTCCAGCAGTAAAAACAGCTTTTCAAGCTCCATGACGATTCCTCGGCACGCCGGGCATGGCGGATTCTATTCTCGATGGTTCTATTCGACCTTCATCTTCTCAATCCCCGGCGCTGGCTTGGGGAACTTCATATCCAGCTCTTCCAGGGCCGACACAATCGTTTCCGACACGACCCAGTTGCGCATCCATTTTTTGTCCGATGGCACAATCACCCATGGTGCGTATTTCGTGGAACATTTTCCCAGCAAATCCTCGAACGCCTCCTGGTACTGCTTCCAATAGGCTCGCTCCTGCACATCGCTGGCGCTGAATTTCCAGTTTTTATCCGGGTCTTCCAGCCGCGCCTCCAGCCGGCGCTTCTGCTCATCGCGCGAGATGTGCAGGAAGAATTTCAGGATGACCGTTCCCTCGTCGGCCAGCATGCGCTCAAACTCGTTGATCGACTCGTATCGCTTGGACCAGACTTTTTCGGGCACAAGTTCCTTCACGCGCTCGACGAGGACGCTCTCGTAATGTGACCGGTTGAAAATCCCGATCATCCCGCGCGCGGGCGCTGCCGCGTGGATGCGCCACAGGTAATCGTGCGATTTTTCCAATGTGCTCGGCGTTTTGAAACTATGCACCACGCACCCCTGCGGATTCACGCCGCTGAATACGTGGGCGATCGCCCCGTCTTTTCCGCCCGCGTCCATGGCCTGGAATACGATCAACAGCGCATGTTTCGCCTCGGCATACATGCGATATTGCAGTTCCGACAGCTTCTTGAGATTCTTCTCGATCTCCTTGAGGGCCTCGTCCTTGTCCTTGAATTTTCCCGTGTCGTCGGTGGGCCAATCGCTCAGGTGTATCTTTTTGTTCGGCTTTACGATGTAAGGTGAATCCGCCATGGTCCGCGCCTCGAGTTGGAGAAATATACCCGCCGCCTGAAAACGGCCTTTGGATGGTATCATCCTTCGGCGGTTTGAGCGAACAGAAGTAAACCATCGCCGATCATGACGTCATCCGTCGCCCCCATCCGTCGCGGCCCGCTCTGGATTCTCCTGGCAATTCTTCTGGCCGCGACGGTGTTTCGCCTTCACAATCTGACGGCGGCCAGCCTCTGGTTTGATGAGCGCGCCTCGGTCATGAGCGCAGAGGGGCGCCTGGCTGATTGGCTGAATCTGCCGCTGGATCGGGTTATCCCGGCGCCCGACTTTTCATCGACCGCCCATCAGGCCTCGTTGCTGGCTGCGTGGCGTTCGCCGGATTTTCACCCGCCGTTGTTTGCCGTCACCTTGCGCCTTTGGCGCGATCTGTTCGGCGATAGCGATGCGGCCGCGCGCAGCCTGTCGGTGGTGGTTTCCCTTGTGGCGATTGTCTTCCTCTTTGACCTGGGACGAACTCTCTTTGACGCGCGATCGGCGTTATGGGCGTGCGGGATCATGGCGGTTGCCCAGCCGCAGATTCAATATGCGCAAGAAGCACGCGGATACGCGCTATGGGCGGCCCTTTTTCTCGCCGCGTCGGCGGCGGCGGCACGCCTTTATAAATACGGCCCGGGCTGGCGGCGCGCCATGGCCCTGGCGGCTTGTTCAGTGGCGATGCTGCTGACCCATTTTCTCGCGTTCGCCTCGGTCGTGGCGATTGGCATCTGGTGCGGGATATATCTTCGCGGCCGCGGAGCGCGGCAAACACTCATCGCCAGCGCCGCAGCGCTGGTTGTGCTTTTAATCGTCGGCGCGCCGCTCGTTTCGGTCGCCGTTGAGAACCATCAGGATGCCATGTGGCTGCGTGAGCCGATTGCGGGGCATATCGCCGCGACAATTGAGCGTCTGGCATTACTTCCCGCTCGTTTTCTCGCCGAGCCGTTGAAGGGGACTGAGCTTCTCTCCTCGGCCACCGCCGTCGCGTACGTCATTCCGTTCCTGCTCTTTCGCAGAAGCGCAGGCATGGCCTGGTGCGCCTT
>JBEKYH010000081.1:0-13318 GCA_049511115.1 Tepidisphaeraceae bacterium
AGGATGGTTTCCAGCGGCGTGAAGGAGGCGACTACGCCGACGCTCACGGAAGCGGCGCGTTACTGCGGATTCGTGGACATTCTGCCATCGGCCGATGGCGTGGTGCGTTCGGTCCCGCTGTGGGTCCGCTATAACAATCGCATGATGCCGCAGGCGGGGTTGGCGCTGGCGTGCGCGTTTCTGGGCGTGGATATCCAGAGTGTGCGGATTTATCCCGATCATCTGGTGATTCCACAGCCGAGCGGCGCGAATGTGGTCGTGCCGATGCACGGCGTGGATTCCGATGCGCGCGGCGAGTTGGGCTTGTTCATGGACATTCCCTGGTTTGGCGGAAGCAATTGGGAAACCATGTATGACTACCCGGATCACCGCCAAAGCCGCCAGCATATTGCCATCAATCGCGTGTGGGATATCTGCGAAATGAGCCGGCGGATCGCCGACAACAACCAGGCGGCGGCCAATGACGTGGAGGAGGTGCTCGCGCTCACCGACATCGACGCGCTTAATGCGTATCACGGCTCGACGCGGCCGTCGTACGATGACGCTGAAACGTGGAATCGGTTGATGATTGAGGCGATGAATAAGGTTGATGCGGGCACGCGCATGGCACTGCTGGACCCGCATTTTCAATCGCAAAACGAAAAGGAGCGCGACTTTGCCCTGGCGCTGCGGAACCTGCAGGTTCGCGCCCAGTACAACACGGACCAAACGGCCGAGCAGCAGCGCATGCGCGATACATTGCGAAGTGAAGTCGAGGGGAAGGCGGTCCTGATCGGTCCGATGGCAACCAGCATGGGAGATTTGTGGCGCACGCCGCTGCATGTGCAATGCCCCGGTGTGGTGATGCACGGCGTGATCTTCAACGCGATTGTCACCGGCTATTTCTGGCAAGTCTGGCCGATGTGGATGAACCTGACGGCGGTGCTCTGCTTTGGGCTGGCTGCGACGGCGGCCGCGACATGGTTGTCTCCCCGGAAGGGGCTGGCGGTTACGGCAGGCCTGGTCATTGGATACCTTATTGCGAACGGCCTGCTGTTGTTTGCAATATGGCGCACGACAGCCCACGCCGCAGGGCCGATCGTGGTCGTGCTCGGTGTCTGGCTGGCAGGAAGCATGATTCGGATTCTGTCGTCCCCAGGTCGCCGTCAGCCGGCGGCGGTGTTTGCGTCGCTCCGCGGCAAGGGTTTATAATCCGCCCGGGTAAAATCCGGGGCAAAAACCCCTCACTCAAACGGACGGCGAATGACGCAACGAACATGGCTCCTGCTCGCGCTTTTGGCTGCCCCGTTTGCCGGCGCCTCGCTTATGACCGCCGCGCCGGTAATAGCTCAGGACAGCGGAGCGACCGCCGGCGCCGCAGCAACCACCCAAACAACTTCTAAGAACTTGCGCATCGTTGTGACCGCCGTTCAGGGGCAGGCTGAGGTCAAATTCGACGCGAGTTCGCCGTGGCAGAAAGTCGTCAAGGGCATGGAGTTGCCGGTCGGGTGCCAGATTCGCACGGGGATTCCCGGCAGTGTTCAGTTCATGGTCGGCGACGATGAAGTGTATCGCGTAGATCGGCTCAGCTTGGTGCAGGTGGTGCTGGCCGACGAGAGCGAGCAGAAGATCAAGACGGTCGTCGGCATGACATACGGCCGCGTGAGTAAGGACGTAGACGCTCCTGTCGAGCCGCATGATGACACGATCGTCTCGCCCGGCAGCACGCTGGCCACGCGCGGGACGCGCGTCAGTCTGTACGATCAGCCCCCCTACGCGCCCGAGGCGGTGAGCCTTACCGGCGCGGCTGTTTTTCGGAATCTTCACGGGCTACTCGTGCAACTCGGGGCCAAAAACGCCGGCACGGCGAAGGTGGACGGCAACTCTACCAGCCCCGCGCAGTTTCAGGCGAGTAGCACATTCGTCGATCCGCAGGGGTCGTTCGCTGGACGCACGCAACCGGAGTTTCAGGCCGCCGTGAACATGTCGGGACTGCCACCACCGATCGCACCGAATGTGATCCTTGCCCCCGCGGATATGCAAGGCGTGATGAACCTGTTCGCCAACGCAATGGGTGGCGGAAATATGAACGGGAGCGGTGGTAGGAACAATGGCGGCGGTGGATCATTCGACACCACGGCCGGCGTACTGATGTTTCCGCTGACCTGGACCGGGCCGGCCAACACCGTCGTTGATTTTTCGGTGCAAAGCCCGGCTGGGAACACGGTCTCCGCGGTCCATCCGATGACTCACAACGGCGGCATGTTTCTCACTGGCCCTCAATTCAGCGACACCGCCAACGCCATGGGCCTGGGCAGTCAGGAGATCGACTGGGGTAACCTCACTTCGGGAACATTTCCTGACGGCACCTACACCATCACGGAAACGCTTGAGGGAACAAGCATCGACCATGTCCTCGTGCATCACGACGTGACGATCTCCACTTCCCTCGCAGCGAATCAAATGACCGAAGCGAACAACGGCAGCCATCCCGGCACGATTTTTCAGACTCAGACGAACCCGGCGAAGGCGGAATTGAACAATCTCACGCCAACGGCGACGTTTACGGTGACGGCTCCGATGAACTCATCAACGATGATCGAGCGCTCTCATTGAGGCGACACAAAATACATGACTCACCACAGAGGACACGGAGGACACAGAGGAAAAATAAGATCAGCGCTTAGATTTAATTTATTCTTCCTCCTTGTCCTCAAGGTCGCTACTGCGACCGGGCGGTGAATCTTGCATTTCTTCGCGTTCTTCGCGTCTTCGCGGTGAGACTCTTGAATTGATTTCAGCAAAGACAAAGCGCCAACAGCGTCCGATCATCCTCCGCGGGGATGTTGCCGCAGAAGCGGTCGATGTCGGCGAGGATGGCGTCGATCAGGCCCTTTGCACTGGTGGAATTGCGCAGGAGGGCTTTGTCCAGGCCGGCTATATCGAATGGCTCTTGCTGAGCGTTAGAGGCATCGGAAACGCCGTCGGTATAGAAAAGAAGGCGGTCGCCGCTGTGCAGGATATGCGTATGTTCGGGGTAATCCTCCGGTGAGTCGATTCCCAGGGGCAAGCCGGCTTGGCCGTCGAGTTCGGTGACTTCTCCACCGCGCGCCAGGCGCGGGCGGGGATGGCCGGCGGAGGCGTAGGTGAGGCGACGCGTTTTAGGATCGAAAACGCCGTAGAAAGCAGTTACGAATGTTACGCCATGTCCGGTGTAGCGGCTCTCCAATGTTGAGTTGAGGTAGGCGAGCATTTTTCCCGGCGGCGTGGCGTCGCCGGGGCGGGTGTGGGCGATGGCGTGGGTGATGGCCATCATGACGGCGGCGGCAATACCGTGGCCGCTGACATCGGCGATGAATATGCCCCACTGGTCGTTGGGCATGGGGAAGAAGTCATAATAGTCGCCGCCGGCGCGCTGGGAAGTCTGGTAATGGGCGGCCAGTTCGACGCCGGGAATTTCCGGGAGTTTGTCGGGCAATAGAGACCGCTGAATGTCGGCAACCATTTTGAATTCGTGATCCAGCGCGTCGTAGGCGTGTTTTAATTCTTCGCGAAGAACCGAGCTAAGAACCGATCGGCCCCAGAGGTTCGCCTGCCAGACGATGGTGGGGATGCGATGGCGCGGGAAGCGATCGCCGTCGCGGCACAGGAGGATGTTCATGTTCAGGGCGTGGCCGTTGTCGAAGAGCGGCACCGCCAGCAGGAAATTCATTCCCTGAAAATAATCGGCGGTAGGGTCGCCGGGGCGGATGTGATCCTGCAGGTTTTCGATGATTGCGGGCTCGTTGGCGTAGACTAGTTTGCTCAGCAGGCCGGTGGTGAAAAGGGGCAGGCGGTCTTTTTGCGTCCAGGGGTTAATCGCCTCCTTCCACATGGAGCTGCGCGTGATGCGATAGGCGGGCGCGGCCAAGTCGCGCCGGCTGATCGATAGATACCGGTCGGCGGGAATCAGCCCTCCCTCGCGGACGCGCTGGGTGTAAAGACCGGCGGCGGTTTGCGGATCGGTCTGCAAGCTGAGGTCGCGCATGAATTGCACGACGAACTTGAGTTCCTCGGTCCAGTCGCCTGATTCGGGCATTGTCGCCTTCCGTTCTTGTCCCCTCTCCATGTACTCAGGGAGAGGGTTGGGGTGAGGGTCGCATTTCTTCATCCGACGACGTCATTCGGCCTCCTCGAAGAACCCTCACCCCTGCGCTCTCCCTGCGTACAGGGAGAGGGGGAAAAGTGGACCGGGTCTTGTGAGCCGTCTTCGTTACCCCGGCGTCTGGTCCGGGATAATGGTCAGCTTCACCAGTTCATTGGCGCGCAGTACGCCGAGCTCGGATCGGACGTGAACATGCGCAGCAGTGAGCATTTTATGAAGTGAGTCCATTCCCGTCACGGGGTGGCCGTTGAAGGAGACGATCAGGTCGCCGGGTTGCAGGCCGGATTTATCAGCGGGACTCCCCTGCTCGATGGCGGTGATGAGCAGAGCGGATTCCTCTGGTAATTGATGGTAGCGCACCAGGCGCCGGTGCAGCGGCACGGTCTGGCCGCCGGCGCCCAAATACGCGCGTCGAACCTTTCGCTCCATGATGAGCTGGGAAGCGACCCACTTGGCCGTGTGAATGGGGACGGCAAAGCAGATTCCCTGCGCCGGCAGAATGACGGCGGTGTTGACGCCGATGACCCGGCCGTCGCTGGAGACCAGCGGGCCGCCGGAATTGCCGGGGTTAAGGGCGGCATCGGTCTGGATGACATCGTCGATCAATCGGCCGGATTGAGCGCGCAGCGAGCGGCCGAACGCGCTGATGACGCCGGCGGTCACGGTGTATTGAAACCCGTAGGGATTGCCGATGGCGACTACAAGCTGGCCCACGCGCAGGGACCGGGAGTCGCCGAATTCGGCGGCATGCAGATCGCCGCCGTGGATGCGGACGACCGCCAAGTCGGTATGGGGATCATCGCCGACGAGTTCGGCCTCCATGCGCCGGCCGTCCTGGGTGGCCACGTCGATCTTGCTGGCGCCGTGGACGACGTGGCTGTTGGTCAGGACAAAGCCGTCGGGCGTGAATATGAATCCTGACCCGCCGCCGGCGCGGGCGTGGCTCTGGCCGTCGCGGCTGGGGCGGAAGACTTCGACGGCTACTACCGAAGGGCTGACCTTTTCGGCGGCTCCGACGACGGCCCGCGAATAGGCGTCGAGCAATTGGCCGTCTTCATGGGCTTGCGTCTGTGCGGAGTCATGGGCGGCGTCTGTTTCAGAATACGTCGGAGAATGTGCCTCCGGCGCATCGATGGCACTGGATATTTCCATTATGGCATTCATGGCAAAACTCCTGTTCTTTCTCACCTCATTCACATCATAGGCAGGGAGGTCAAGTGGTCGGCGCGCAAGAACCGATGGCGGAGGGATTAACGCGTTTAAGAGTGGACAATGCTAACGGCCGCCTCGATCTCCGGTATGTACAGGAGAAGGAAGGCATCACCATGCACCATCGTCTGCCGGCCCGATTGTTTGCCGTTGCATTGCTATTAGGGTTTCTCTCAAGCGCTGCAGTTGCTCAGACCGCCTCGGTCCGCGACGTCATCACCGACTACGGCGCCATCGGCGACGGCAAGACGATGAACACCCGGGCGATTCAAGCGGTCATCGATCACATCGCCGCAAATGGCGGCGGAACGCTCGTGGTGCCAAAAGGCGTGTTCATGAGCGGTGCCCTCTTTTTCAAGCAAGGCGTCAATCTGGACATTGAGGCGGATGGGGTTCTCAAAGGAACCATTGATAAGTCCGAATATCCTCAGATCAACACCCGCTGGGAGGGAGAGGAACGGCTCTGGACCAGCGCGTTTCTCAATTTTGATCACATGAGCCAGGTGTCGGTAAGCGGCGACGGCACCATCGACGGATCGGGCGATCTGTGGATGCAGCGCGAGCCGCGCATCCGCGGACGCGGCGGGCGAGGGGGGAATGTCAGCGGCTTTGGGCCGGCAACGAATCCATCAGGCAATCCGGCTTTCGTGGCCGCGACGACCAATCCCACCGCGCGTCTGGGCCGACCGCGACTGGTCTGTTTCAGCAATTGCCAGGACGTTCATATCGCCAATCTGCATCTCATCAAGCAGGCCATCTGGTGCCTGCATATTCTTTATAGTCAGAACGTCACCGTGGACGGACTGACCATCGACGCCATGGGATTGATCCCCAGCTCCGACGGGATCGACGTGGATTCCAGCCGCGACGTGCAGATTTCGCATTGCAATATTTCCTGCAATGACGACGACATCAGCATTAAATCCGGCAAGAACGACGATGGGCGCCGCGTGAACCGCCCGTCGGAGAATATCACCATCAGCGATTGCACCATCGGTGCGGGTGGCGGAATTGCCATGGGGTCGGAAGTGACCGGTTCGGTTCGGCACGTGCTGGTGCAGCGCTGCGTCTTCAACGGCACCGATGCCGGCGCGCGATTCAAATCGGCGGCGGGTCGCGGAGGTGTGCTTGAGGATATTGTGTTTCGCGATATCACCATCAACAACACGCGCTGGGCGTTTGATTTCAATCTGGCCTGGGGCGGTGGCGGGTTTGGACGCGGTGGCGGCGGAGCATCGAACATCGTGCAAACCGTCACGCGCGGGGTGCAGATGATCAACTATCACGGCACCTCCCGCACGGGGGGCACCATTCGCGGCCTGCCTAACGGGCCGTTTCAGGATGTGAAATTCGTCAACTGCAACATCACGGCACAGACCGGCATCTGGCTCGATAACGCCAAGGATTTGGACACCGCGGGGCTGAATCTCACGCTGCAGAGCGGGCCGATGTTTATCCGGTCGGCGACGCGGCCGAATTGATGAGAAATGAACCGCGGAGGCGCGGAGGAAGAGGGAAGAAGAAGCGTAGGGCTTCGCCATGATTAGGGGCTGATTTTCAGCACAATTTGTGATATAAATCCGCTTTCGCACGAGACCATCGCATGGTTCTGCGCAAGTGCCCAAGCTGCCGTGAGATTGTGGGGGCGGAGTCAATCACCTGCCCGCGGTGCGGCGTCAGCTTTCGGGCCGCCTCGATCCGCCGCTTCGTTATCCGCGCTCTTAGCATCGCCATCATCCTGTGGGGGATTGCGCATTACGTTTTTAAGCGAATCTAAGGCGCCGATCCGCCCGTCACCCGTCTCCCTCGCCTCCAACAATCCGTTCATATGACGGTATAACGTTTTAACGGGGGCATTGTACAGATAGGCGGACTTGATGCGTGCTAAATTCTTTGTCGGCAAATGGATCGGTCTTTCTCTGGTGGCCTTAACCCTGGCGGTTTTCGCCGCGCCGCTTCGCGCGGACGTGGGCGATGCGTCGATCACCATCAACGGCCAGCCGGCCGCGCCGGGCGTCTATAAGCCTGCCGACATCGACGCGCTGGTCATCTCCAGCGGAAATGTCCGAATCACGTTCGGCAAGGACCCCTCCCGCGCCAACCTGCCCAATCCGCGCGGCGGCGGCGGCGGCGCCGGACGCGACCCCGCCAAGGATTTTTCCGCCACATCCATCATCGTGAACGGCAGGGAAATCGGCCACAACATCCACGGCGTGGAACCCCGCGACGTCAATGCCCGCCGCACATTCTACCTCGACTCCTACACCGGAACCGACCTCCTCTGCGACACCGTCAAAGTCGTCTCGAACACTCCGGAAATGGCTCATTTCGCGGTCTGCACGGTCTCCACGGCCCGCCCGTACCTTGAAGATCATTTTGTCATGCTCAAGGGCGAAAACGGCATTCACCCCTATGTGATCATCAGCGGAAACCAGAACGGCGAAATGCGCACCATGTACAAGTTCGACATGGGCATCCTCGACCACGCCTGGACCAACGAGCGCACCGGCAAGCAAGTCAGCTATGAAGACCTCCAGAAAATCTCCGAAAGCGGAAATCTCGGCGATGAAACCTGGAGCCATCCGGACGGCTCTCCCTTTTCCGACGGCACCACCGTCTATACCAAGTACAACTACGTCTCGTTCCTCTACCAGACCCCCATGTGGGGCCATTACGGACACGGCGTCGGCGCCTGGTTCATTCCCACCTCCCCGGAATCCTACGCCAGCGGCCCCCTTCGCCAGGACCTCGATGTCCACCAGGACGCGCTCATCCTCAATTACCTGGGCGGCGGCCACCTCGGCAGTGGCGGCAGCGCCGCCGGTACGGGCGGAGCGCCAAAAATTCATGGTCCCTGGTATCTCTATTTCAATACGGCCGACACAGATGACGCGCTCATCGCCGACGCCCTGAAAACATCCGCCGCCGAAAAGGCCAAGTGGCCTTATATGTGGGTGAATGAACCCACTTATCCCCTCAATCGCTCCACGGTCACGGGACAGATCAAAATCTCCCATGATCGCTCCGCTGCCAACGCCTGGTGCACGCTCGGCGCGCCCAACGGCGGCGGTCGTGGCGGGCGTGGTGGCGGCGCGGGAGGCCGCGGCGGGCGCGGCGGCGCCGGCGAACCAGATCGGGCTAGCGCCCTTCTCAGCCAGTCCGGCGGTTATATCTTTTTCGTCCATGCTGACGAAAACGGCCATTTCTCCTTCCCCGGTGTCCGTCCCGGCACCTACACGCTTTATGTTTGGCAGGACCAGGGTCCCATCTGCCAGTCGCTGGCCGTCGATAACATCACCATCAAAGGCGACAAGACCCAGGACCTCGGCGATATCGCCTGGGATCCGCCGTACCATCCCAACCTCCTCTTCCAGATCGGCAAGCCCGATCGCATGGCCGGCGAATACAAACTTGGCAACGGCCCCCGCGCGTATAACCTCATTAAACAGGTTCCCCAAAACGTCGATTTCACCATCGGCACCAGCAAGGAAGCCGACGACTGGTATTTCGCACAAAACGGCGGCACCTGGACCGTTCACTTCAACGTAGCGACGGTCCCAACCGGCAACTGCTACCTCACGATCCCCTTCGCCGGCGGCGGCGGCACGGTCGCCCTCGCCGTTAACGGCAAGCCCATTGGAACCCTCTCCAAGGGCGACGACCAGACCTTGCGCCGCCAGGCCAACCGAGCGGGCGTATACGTCCGTCCGCCGCCCGTCGTCTTCCCGGCCACTCTTCTCAATGCAGGCGCCAACACCCTCACGCTTCAGGGAAGCGGGATCATGTATGACACCGTCGTGATGGAAGCGGACTAAACGATGCCCAATTCGCCAATTCTGCGACGGCTGACGCTCATTCTGATGCTGGTCCCGTTTGGATTGCGCGGCGCGATATCGCTCGCGGCGGATGATTCGCAAAAGTACAAGGACTCTGGGCTCCCCGTGGACCAGCGCGTCGAGGATTTGCTCGGTCGCATGACCCTGGCGGAGAAAGTGCAGCAGTTGCGCTGCGTCTGGCAGATCGAGCGGGACATCACTACCAAAGATCAGTTCGATCCCGCAAAAGCCCCGCGGTTCTTCGCCGAAGGCATCGGCGAGATGGGGCCGATTCGGTGGGAGACGGGGCTGGAAGTGCGCCTGCGAAACGACATTCAGAATTATGTGGCCACCAATACGCGCCTGGGAATCCCCGTTCTCTTTCACGACGAGGGGTGCCACGGCGAACTGGCGCCCGGGGCCACTTCATTTCCGATTCCTATCGGCATCGCCTGCTCCTGGGATCCGGAACTGATCGAGCGGATTTACACGGTGGTCGCCGCGGAAATGCGGGCCCGCGGCGTCGGGCAGGCGCTCACGCCGATCGTCGATATCTGCCGCGACCCGCGCTGGGGACGCACTGATGAAACGATGGGCGAAGACCCCTTCCTCAACGGGACGCTCGGGGCCGCGATGGTGCGCGGATTCCAAGGGTCCGCAACCGGCGCGATTGGCCCCGGGCATGTCGCGGCGACCCTGAAACATCTCACCGGCCACGGCCAGCCCGAAGGCGGAATCAACCGCGGCGCGGCGCAGGCGCCATTACGGGAAATTCTCGATGCCCACCTCGTGGCGTTTCGCATGGCCATCGAGCTGTCGCACCCATCGGCGGTGATGCCGTCGTATAACGAAGTGGATGGCGTGCCGTCGCACGCGAATATGTGGTTGTTGCAGGATGTGCTGCGGAAGCAGTTCGGATTTCAAGGCGTTGTCGTTTCTGATTACGAAGGCGTTGAATATCTTTCCGATGTGCATGACGTGGCCGCCGATCATACCGAGGCGGCGCTGAAGGCCATCAACGCCGGCGTGGATATGAACATGCCCAAGGGCGATTCGTTTACGAACCTGCCCATCCTTGTCGCGACCGGAAGGCTGAGCGAGTCAGTGATCGATAACGCCGTGCGCCGCGTGCTGCGCCTGAAATTCAATCTCGGATTGTTCGAGCAAGGGCCGGCCGATGTGCAAAAGGCGATTGATATCACCCACCTGGATAGCTCCAAGGCGCTCGCGCTCGAGGCGGCGCAAAAATCCATCGTGCTTTTGAAGAACCGCGACGGCATCCTTCCGCTTGCCAAGGGGAAATACAAAACCATCGCGGTGATCGGCCCCAATGCCAATGAGGCGCGGCTCGGCAGTTACAGCGGCGAGCCTTGGTACAAAGTCACCGTCCTCGACGGCATTCGCAAGAAGGTCGGCGATACGTCGAACGTCGTCTACGCCGAAGGATGCAAAATCACCGCCAACCTTCCCGACAGTTCCATGGCCGCATGGCAGAGTGTCGCGGCCGTCAAACTGCCAACCCCGGCCCAAGACCAGGCGGAGATCGCCCAGGCCGTCGCTGCCGCTAAGGATGCCGATCTGATTATTCTGGTCGTCGGCGAGAACGAAACCATCGCCCGCGAGTCCTGGGCGGCCAACCACGTCGGCGACCGCGATTCGATGGAACTTTTCGGCGCGCAAAATGATCTGGCCAATGCGATGTTCGCCCTGGGCAAACCCGTCGTCGTCTACCTGATGAACGGCAAACCGCTGGCGATTCCCACGATTGCCGAGAAGGCTGATGCGATCGTGGAGGGATGGTACATGGGCCAGGAGACCGGAACCGCCGCGGCCGACGTGCTGTTTGGCGATGTGAATCCGTCGGGCAAGCTCACCATCACATTCCCGCGCGCTACCGGCAATCTTCCCGATTATTACGACCACAAGCCCGGTTCGCGGATTTACAATTTCGTCGAGGGGACGGACAAGCCGCTGTTTCCGTTTGGGTTTGGATTGAGCTACACGACGTTCAAGTATTCCCAGCCGGTGCTTTCAAAAGCCACGATCAAAGTGGACGGAGAGACTCAGGCCACCGTCAATGTGACAAATACAGGAGCCGTCGCCGGCGATGAAATCGTGCAGCTTTATCTGCACCAACGGGTCAGTTCGGTGACGCGGCCGGTTGAGGAATTGAAGGGATTTCAGCGCATCAGCCTCGCCGCCGGAGAGACCAAGTCGGTTACTTTCACCATCAATCACGAATCCCTGGCGTTTCATGACATCAATATGAACTACGTCGTCGAACCGGGGGCAATCGACGTAATGACCGGGCCGTCCTCGGCGAATCTGCAAAAGACGACGTTGAGGGTGGAACGCTGATTCGCCACGGCGAAACAAACGATTTGGGCAAGACAAAAGAGGAATGAACGCTGAGGCGCGGAGGCGCTGAGCAAGAAAATGCGGAGGAATTCAAATCCCCATTTTTTGAGTTTGAATTTCTCGTCTTTCTTACCTCAGCGCCGCCGCGCCTCAGCGTTCATTTTCGCATTTGAAAACCCCGGAGCATAATTTCCTCGAACTCGAATATCCGCGTAGACTCTGTTGAATGCCCCGCATCGTCCTGAGCACCCTCAACGCCCGATACGCGCACGCTTCCTTCGGACTGCGCTATCTCATGGCTAATCTCGGGCCGTTGAGATCGGACGCGATTCTGCTCGAATTCGACATCAGTTGGCGGCCTATCGATGCGGTCGAGGCGATCCTGCGGCATGAGCCGAAAATCGTGGGGCTGGGGGTTTATATATGGAATGTGGGTCCGCTGACTCAGCTTGTCGCGGAACTCAAGAGCATCCGACCGCACATTCAGGTCATCGTCGGCGGGCCGCAGGTGAGCTACGAAACCGAGGCGCAGGAGATTTGCAGCCTGGCGGATTATGTTGTGACCGGTGAGGCTGATCTGGAATTTGCGCGCCTGTGCGAGAAACTTCTCAAAGGCGAACTCCCGCCGTCAAAGATCATCGCCGCGCCGGCGCCGGCGATGGAGCAGGTCGCCCTGCCGTATGATTTGTACGATCAGCGTGATATCGAGCATCGGGTGATTTACGTCGAGGCGTCGCGCGGCTGCCCGTTCACGTGCGAATTCTGCTTGTCGTCGCTGGATATTCCGGTGCGGAATGTGCCGCTGGAGAGTTTTCTGGCGGCCATGCAATCGCTCCTCGACCGCGGCGTGCGGCAGTTCAAGTTTGTCGATCGGACGTTCAATTTGAATTTGAATATCAGCCGGGCGATCCTGGAATTTTTCTGGGAGCGGTATTCGCCGGGGCTGTTCCTGCATTTTGAAATGATCCCCGACCGGCTGCCAGCCGCTTTGCGCGAGCTGATCGTTCGCTTTCCGCCGGGGGCGCTGCAATTTGAAGTTGGCGTGCAGAGTTTCAACGAACAGGTCTGCCAGTTGATCAGCCGCCGGCAGGATGTGGCGCGGCTGGAGGACAATCTGAAGTTTCTTCGCCGCGAAACCGGCGTTCATGTTCACGCGGACTTGATCGCGGGTTTACCCGGAGAAGACGTGGAGAGTTTCGGCGCGGGCTTCGACCGGCTCGTGAAACTCGCCCCACAGGAGATTCAAGTCGGCCTGCTCAAGCGCCTGCCGGGCACGCCGATCGTGCGGCACGATCAGGAATGGGGCATGGTTTACAGCCCGGCGGCTCCGTTTGAGATTCTGCAAACCAGATTGATCGACTTCGCCACCATGCAGCGATTGCGGCGGTTTAGCCGGTATTGGGATTTGACGGCCAACAGCGGTAATTTCGTGCGGACCACGCCGCTCATCTGGGGCGACGAATCGCCGTTTGAATCGTTCCTGCACTGGAGCGACTGGCTTTTCACCCGGGCGGGAACGACGCACGGCATCGCCCTGGGACATCTGGCGGAACTGCTCTTCACATTCTTAACGGAAGAGCGCGGCGTAAATCCATCTACTGCGGCCGAAGCAATCTGGGACGATTACCGCCGCGCCGGCCGAAGCGACCGCCCGGCGTTCTTGCGGCCGTGGATCGCGGATAGGCCAATAGATCGCTCCGCGCGCGTCGCGCGCGGGACAAGCCAGCGGCAGGCCCGGCATCGGAAGTCTACGATTTCTGGAATCAAGGAAAAAGATAGTGAACGCCGAGACGCCGAGACGCTGAGGTAGGAG
>JBEKYH010000082.1:0-13275 GCA_049511115.1 Tepidisphaeraceae bacterium
CATCGGCGTAGACCGTATGCGCCAGATGCTCCAGCGGCGTGAGCGGCACACTGTATCCCTCGTCAAGCTGGCTCAGGCGGCGGTAGCGCAGGGAGATTCGCATCACGTGGCAGATCAGGGCTTCATGTCCCAGGGCCGCTCCGAGCCAGGCGGCGTCGTGATTGCCCCAGATAAGCCGGACATTGGGCTGCTGGCGGAGGTAATCGACGACGCGATCGCCGCGCGGGCCGCGGTCCCAGCAGTCGCCGCCGATGATAAGCTCGTAGATGGCCAGGTTTCGCACGAGCCGGCCCACGACGTGGATGAGATGCAGCGCCCGCCCGCGGCGAATAAGCTCATCGACGATTGCCTCGAGGAATTCCTTGCCGCGCTCAGTGGTCGGCTCGTGCAGCATCTCGGTGAGTAGCTCGCGGTATTCGGGCGGGAAAACCTCCATCCCGCGCTTGAGGCTGTAGCGCGCCGCCAGCGCGCGAACCAGCTCAAACTGGTTTCGCAGCGTGGGCACCGCGAAGGCCCGCAACTCCTGTGGATCGGTGAGAGTGCTTTCCAAATGCTCGACGACCTCGGCGGGATAAAACAGGAGCGTAAGAAATTCTCCGAATTGTTTTGGCGTCATGCGCGATGCGAGCAGTCGCTCGGCCAGCGGCCGCAACGTTCCCGAAGCGTTGTTGATGACATGGCGAAGTTTCTTGTCTTCGCCGTGGATGTCGCTGATGACGTGGACGGTCCCCTTGGGCAGAGTGAGGATGGCCGTCAGCCGGGCGATCTCGGCCATGGCGGAATCAACATTGGGAAATTGCCGGGACAGGGGCCGCAAAGTGGCCAGCGCCTGCTCGGTCAACGCCGGGTCGTCGGATTGCGGAGAGGGCATTGGTCATTGTGATGCCCGCATGGGGGCGGCGTGTCAACAGGCAATTCAATGCTATTTGGAGAATCGCATCAATTCGCCGGATGCGCCGCGACCCACTTCTTCGCATCGTCGTCTCCGGCGTCGGCGGCTTTTTTGTACCATTGCGCGGCCTGAGCCATGTCCTGCGTCACGCCGTCCCCGTTTTCATAGAGGACGCCCATGTTGTACATGGCCGCGGCAACGCCGGTGTCGGCCGCTTTGTTGAACCAGGAGATCGCCTGCTGTTTATCCTGTTCGACGCCCGAGCCGTTTTCATAGAGCATGCCCAGGTTGTACATCGCGGGGCCGTTGCCGGCGTCGGCGCCCGAGCGGAACCAGCGGGCGGCCTTGCCAACATCCCTGGCGGCGCCCTGGCCGTTGACGTACATCATGCCGATGTTGCTCATGGCGTCGGAATTACCGGCGGCGGCGGCTTTTTGAAACCAGGTCATCGCCTGCGTGTAATCCTGCGCGACGCCGGTGCCGCTGCGATAAAGCGTGCCGAGGGTATTCATGGCGTCGGCGTTGCCCGCGTCGGCGGCCTTGTGGAACCAGGAGAGCGCCTGCGGGTAATCCTGGCCGACGCCGAGCCCTCCGGCGTAGAGGACGCCGATGTCGCACATGGCCTGCGGCGAACCAGCGGCGGCGCCCTTGCGGAACCAATCCATCGCCTGGGCGTAATCCTCTTTGGCGCCTTGCCCCTTCTGGTATAGCTCGCCGAGCGAGGTCATGCCGGTGGGGAATCCGGCATCGGCGGCGCGTTGATACCAGTAGAGGGCCAGGACGTATTCATGGATCGGGCGGCCCTTTTCGTAATACTGGCCGGTGCGCCACATGCTGGCGACATCACCAGCGGCGGCGGCTTTTTCATACCAGGCGGCGGCTTTTTGCGGATCGACAGGCACGCCCGCGCCCATCTCATAGGATTGGGCCAGCCAGACCATGGCCGACTTTTCGCCGCGATCGGCCGCCTTGGCGAACCATTGGAGCGCCTGGGCGTTGTCCTGGTTGACGCCCCATCCCTTGGAATAGCAAACGCCGATGTGGAACATCGCCAGCGTGTTGCCTAAGTCGGCGGCTTTGTGGTACCAGGCCAGCGCCTGGACGTAGTCCCTGGTTACGCCAAATCCGTTCTCGTAAAGCCAGCCGATCTGAGTCGCGCCCAGGGGTTCGCCGGCGTCGAAGGCCTGCTGATACCATTTCATCGCCGCGGCGTAGTCCCTTGGGATGCCCCAGCCGTTTTCGTACATCATACCCACGCCATCCATGCCGGTGCCGTTGCCGGCATCGGCGGCCGTGCGCAGGCTTGCCATTGCCTGGGTGTAATCGGGCGGCGTCGATTTCTGGAGGTAAAAACCCAGCGAGACGGCGCCGGAGCTGCTGCCGGCGGCGGCGGCTTTTTTGGCCCAGGAAATCGCTTGCGCCGGATCGCGTTTGACGCCCAGCCCCTGATCGTAGAGATAGGAGATCTCCGCCATGCTTTCGACGTCGCCCAAGTCAACAGCCCTGGTAAACCAGGACAGGGCCAGGGCGTAATTCTGGGCCATGCCGATTCCAGCCTCGGCCATCTCACCCAGATCGCGCATGCTGTTGGTTTCTCCCGCGGCGGCCGCTTTCTGATACCACGCAGCGGCTTTGATCTGGTCCGGCGGAGCAACCGCTCCGGAGTAAGCCAGCACGCCCATGGAGTATTCGGCGCCGGCGTCCCCGTTATCGGCGAGCCGCTGGGCGGTGGCGGCGGCGAGACGATACAACTTGCCGGCCGCGACCGGATCCTTGGGCACGCCCAGACCAAATTGGTATTCGTTGGCCAGGCCCAACATGCCGCGCGGACTTCCGGCGTCGGCATCGAGCTGGAAGAATCTCCTGGCCGCGGCGTAATCGCGTTTCAATCCCGCGTCACCGCGGGTGTACAATTCGCCCAGAAGATCCCGGGCGGAACTGCTGCCGGCATCAGCGGCCTTGGTCAGCCATGAAATCGCGTCGGCCCAGTTGGGCGGCGCGGTCCATCCGTTGAGGCGATCAAGGGCGATCTCGTACATGCACTGGGCGTTATGGGCTTCGGCGCCCTTGGTGAACCAGGTAAGGGCCTGGGCGCGGTCCCGGGTTACGCCGCGCCCCGATTCGTAGATCATTCCCATGTCAAAAATGGCCGTGATATTGCCCGCCGCGGCGGCCTGGCTGGTCCAGTGCAAAGCCTGGGCGTCGTCTTGGGTCACACCAAGTCCCGAGGCGTAGGCACGGCCCAGGTCGGCTTCGGCGGGTGAGTTGCCGAGATCGGCGGCCTTGCGATACCAATCGGCGGCCTGCGCGGGGTCCCTGGGAACGGACCGACCGCGGAGGTAAAAACTGGCGATCCAGTTCATTGCCACAGGGTCGCCTTTCGCGGCGGCTTTCTGGAACCACTGCATGGCTTGATCGTCGTCGTGTTCCACGCCTTTGCCGTTGGCGTAGAGGGCGCCGATGTCGGTCATGGCATCGGCGTTGCCCTGATCGGCGGCCTGACGCAGCCAGTAGGCGGCCTTGGTTAAATCCTGAGCCACGCCGTCGCCGGTCAGATAGATCAGGCCGAGCCGAGCCATGCTGGCGGGGTCCTGACCATCGGCGCCCTTGCGGGCCCATTCCAGCGCTTTTTGCGGATCGCGCCGAACCGCGCGGCCCTCGGCATAAAACGCGGCGAGCCATCCCATTGCGGCGGGATCTCCAAGGCCGGCGGCTTGCTGGAACCAGGCCAGCGCCGCGGCGTCGCTCGTTGCGCCTTCCTTGCTCAGAGCCAGCGAGGCGCCCAGTTCGGTCATGGCAGGGGCGTTTCCCGCGTCGGCGGCTTTTCTCGCCCAATGCACCGCCTGCGCGCTGTCCTTGGGCAAGCCGGCGCCGGTCTGATAGAGCAGGCCCAGCTTGAACATGGCGCTGGGGTCTCCGGCGTCGGCCGCTTTGCGAATCCAATCGGCGGCCGTTTGCAGATTCTGCGTCACGCCCTTGCCGTCCGTATACAACCTGCCCAAGGCCAGCATGCAAGCGGTGTTTTGCACCGCGGCGCCCTTGGCATACCAATCGGCGGCCTGGCCGAAATCCTGCGGGACACCCTGGCCGGTCTCATAGGACTGGGCAATCTGGAGCATGCCAGCAGAGCTTCCCGACTCGGCGGCGGTGCGAAAACAGGAAGCGGCCTTTTCCAAATCCGGCGCGACGCCAAGCCCTTTTTGGTAAAGCGTGCCCAGCGGGACGTTGGCGTTGAAATCCCCCGCGTCAACGGCGCGGCGAAGCCAGCTCATCGATTGCGCGTAATCCTGGTCCATTCCCAGGCCGTACTGAAACATCACGCCCAGCCGTTCCATGGCGTCGGTATTGGCCAGGTCGGCGGCCTTTCGATACCAGACGGCGGCTTGCGCAAAATCGCGCTCAACGCCCAGGCCATTTTCATAAAACACGCCGATGCGATACATGGCCGTGGCGTTGTTGGCGTCGGCGGCCTTGCGAAACCAGGTGAGCGCCTGCGCGTAATCCTGGGCGACGCCGGCCGCTTGCTGGTACGCCATGGCCACCTGGACCATGGCGTTGACATCGCCGCTATTGGCGGCCTTGAGGTGATCGGGAAATGTCTGTTCCTGACTAACCGCGGCGGCTGTTGAGCCGCGCCGGCTCATTGCGGCCAGATTGGAGACGGCCTCCTGATTGCCGGCGGCCGCGGCCTTTTGATACCACGCGACGGCCTGGGCGGTGTCCTGCGGCACGCCGAATCCGTGGGAATACATCCAGCCGATCTTGTTCATCGCCGACGCGTCGCCCAGCGCGGCGGCCTTGCGGCACCACTCCATCGCCTGGATGTAATCAAGAGTGACGCCCAGGCCGTGCTCATACATGTGGCCGATCATCCCCATCGCGTCGGCATTGCCAGCGTCGGCGGCTTTTCGATACCAGGTCATCGCCTGGCTCAGGTCTTTTTCAACGCCCCAGCCTTCAAAATAGAGGCGGCCCACGCCATCCATCGCCTTGGCGTCGCCACCCTTTGCCCCGCGCAAGTACCACGTCATCGCCTGGCCGTAATCCTGATTAAGGCCCCTGCCGACTTCGTAAAACTGCCCGAGCTCGTAAATGGCGACGGGTTCTCCACCGGCGGCGGCTTTGAGATACCAGGACGCCGCCTGGGCATCGTCCTTGGGAACACCCAAACCCTCGGCGTAAAGATAGGCGATACAGCTCATGGAATATGTAGAGCCCGTTGCGGCAGCTTTTTGGTAACACTCCATCGCCTTGGCATAGTCGCGGTTGATGCCCTTGCCGTGCTCGAGGAAGTAGCCGACCTTGCACAGGTCCACCACGCTGCCGGCGTTGGCGGCCTTGACGTACCATGTGAGCGCCTGCGCATCGTCCTTGGGCACGCCCAGGCCCTCTTCGTACATGTGGCCGACGTGATCCATCGACTCCGGCGCGCCGGCATCGGCGCCTTTGCGATGGTAGACCATGGCCATGGCATAATCGCGCTGAACGCCCCAACCCTGCTCGTAGCAGGTTCCCAGATTCCCCATGGCCAGCACACTGCCGGCAGCAACGGCCTTTTGATACCAGGCGACAGCCTGCGCGTAATCGACCGGCACGCCGACCCCGTTCTGGTATGTAAACCCGATGTTATTCATGGCGGTGCTGTTGCCGGCGTCGGCGGCCTTGTGATACCAGTTCAGCGCCTGTTGGCCGTCTTTATCCACGCCCCAGCCGTTGAAGTAGAGCCAGCCGATTTCATTGAGGGCATCGCTGCTGCCTGCGTCGGCGGCCTTGTGATACCAGGTCATCGCCTGGGCATAATCGCGGTCAACTCCCAGGCCGTGCTCGTACAGCAGACCAATGCGGTAGGTCGCCGTGGCGTTGCCCAGGTCCGAAGCGCGGCGATACCAGACCATCGCCTGCGCCAAGTCACGATCAAAGCCGCGCCCGTCGAGGTAAAGGTCGCCGATGAGGCGCATGGCGTCGGTGTTTCCCTGCTGGGCGGCTTGGAGAACCTGCGCCACTGTGACAGGTTGGGTGGAAGGGGCAGTCTGGCCATAGGCGCCTGCGACGCGGGCCAGCAATGCGATAAAACAGATAATCTTAACCGGCGCTTTCACGAGAGGCATCAAGCGAAAACCAGCACTCGCGCGACCTGCGCATCATGCCGGCGACGATTCGTCCAAGGAGTGAGTCCCCAGCTCCCGTGCGCCTCGCGGCGCGAGCCCGACCCATGAAACAATTTACCATACAGCCATTGACGGGCAACTTCCGTGGCAAGGCTTTGGTTATCAATGGGTTTGACGCTCGATTATGGCGAGGGGCGAAGCACCCTCACCCCAACCCCCCAACCCTCTCCGTGCGTACATGGAGAGGGGGAAGAAGCAGCTACCTTGCGTATTCCACTGATCTCACCTCGCGGATCAGCGTTACCTTGATCTCGCCGGGGTAATTCATCTCCTGCTCAATCTTCAGCGCGATGTCGCGGCAGAGCTTGGCGCTGATGCGGTCGTCAACCAGCTTGGCATCCACGATCACGCGCACCTCGCGGCCGGCCTGGATCGCGTAGGCCTGGCGCACGCCTTCGAAGGTCATGGCCAGGTCTTCCAAATCCTGCAGGCGCTTGACGTACCGCTCCAGGCTCTCGCGCCGCGCGCCGGGGCGGCTGGCGCTGATGCTGTCGGCGGCCATGACAATCGGCGTGTAGGGCGTGGTCGCGGGAACATCGCCGTGGTGGCCTTCGGCGGCGTTCAGAACCGCCTCGGGTTCGCCGAATCTCCGCAAAAACTCCTTTCCCAATTGCGGGTGGCCGCCTTCCTGCTCATGGTCCATCGCCTTGCCGATGTCGTGGAGCAGGCCAGCGCGGCGAGCCAGGCCGCCGTCTAGACCCAACTCATCGGCGATGATCTGCGACAGATACGCCACTTCCAGGCTGTGTTTCAGCACGTTCTGGCCGTAACTGGTGCGATAACCCAGGCGGCCCAGCATGGGCAGGATCGGCTTGGCCAGATTGGGGAGATTCGCTTCCTGCGCGGCTTCTTTGCCGATCTTCAGGAGTTCTTCGTCCATCTCCTTGGTCGTTCCCGTCACCACTTCTTCGATCCGGGCCGGGTGAATGCGGCCGTCCTGTACGAGCCGCTCGAGGGATATCCGGGCGATCTCGCGGCGCACGGGATCGAAACAGCTCACCACTACAACTCCCGGCGTGTCGTCGATGATCACATCGACGCCAGTGGCTTTTTCAAAGCTGCGGATGTTACGGCCTTCGCGGCCGATGACGCGGCCCTTCATGTCGTCGGTGGGGATGGCGACGGTGCTGACGGTGTGGTCGGAGGTCTGCTCCGACGCATAGCGCTGGATCGCCTGGAGGATGATCTGGCGGCTCTTTTCCTTGGCCTCCTCCTGGGCCTGGTCGGTCAGGCGCTGGATGAGGGCGCCGCATTCCAGCTTGCATTCATCCTCAATTCGCTTGAGGAGCAGTTCCCTCGCGGCGTCCGCGGAGAGGCTGGTGATCGTCAGCAATTGCTGCCGCTGCTGGCTCAATACTTCGGTAAGTTGCTCATCCTTAGTCGTGATCGACCGCTCCCGCTGGCCGAGGCGCGTCTGCATTTCGTCGAGGTGTTTTTCCTTGACGGACAGAGTGTCGAGTTTTCGGTCCAGCGTATCCTCGCGCTTTTCCAGGCGAGCTTCGTGGCTCTTTAGTTCTGTTTTTGCCGCTTCGATTTCCCGGTCGATCTCCGCCTTCCGCTGCAATTGCTCCTGGCGCGCGGCCAGTTCCAATTCCTTGGTCTTGTTTTTGCACTCGCTGAGGGCGCTGGCCGTCAGTCTCTCGGCTTCTTCGCGCGCCCGCGCCAGCGTGTTGCCGGCGGTCATTTTGAACCCGATAAACAATCCCCCCGCGCCCACAATCAGCCCCACAAGCGCACCCAGAATAAACCACATGGAGACTTCCCTTTCCCGACCACCGGCGATTTTGCTGCCGCGTTGAGCTCGCGCTAAATGGCGGCAGCGCCTCACCGGCGCCGAATTGACAGATCACGGGCGGATCTCAAGGGAAGGCGATTTGACAAAGGTGGCGGCGCGCAGCGTCGCCTGAAAAGGAAGTCGGGAGGAGCTCGGCTTGGCGCATTCAACAACCAGCCCGCCGCAATCGGCAGGGCCAGCCATTCTCTTGGCCCCGGCAGGCACGAACGCCGTGGCATCAGCAAAATCGCGGCCGTAGCTGCGCGCTGGCGCAACTGCGCGGCCGCCACCAACAGCAATGCCGCCATCGCCCAGGCGATTGCAATCGCCCAGCCGAGGGCGGCCGGTGCCGTCATCAGCGCCTTCGCCGGAATTTCTCCTGTAACGTTCCAGCTCATGAGGAGCCTGTTTCGCGGAGATCGGGTAAAACGTCGCCCACATTCCGCCGCGATGCTAGCTTGTCAAATCACCTACTCGGATTCCCGGCCATCCGCTCCAGGCCGAAAACCCGCGGCTGCCACTGGGGCGAACCATCCGTCGGTGCGCCCTTACCTCCGCAACAGCCGTTTTCCACATTGCATTTTACGCATGTGTTTGATCGGTTACAACTTCATTTTGCTTTTGTTAGTGGGGTCCGATGTGGCTGATAACTTCGGTTATCACGCCGCGCCTGGGTATGATGTCGTCATAGAAGATAAGGATCACCCATGATACGGCTGATTGAAGCGATGAATTTTCGGTCCTTGAAGCGGATTCGCCAGCCGCTGGACGGTTATCACGTCCTCGTCGGGCCAAATGCAAGCGGGAAGAGCACGTTTCTGGATGTTCTGGCGTTTCTCAGCCGTTTGGTGAACGACGGGCTTGATGCGGCCATCGCAGAGCGAGGAACGATCTACGACCTGATGTGGCAGCGGGAGGGTAAGCGGTTTGAATTGGCGATTGAGGCGGTATTGCCAGAAGAGAATTACCCGGAAATTGGCGACCTGGCACTGAGCCGCGAGGGGTATGCCGTCCGTTATGAAGTGGCGATAGGGCTCGACGAGACAGAGAGGGCGGTAATTTTAGATGAACAAATATTATTGACCCAATCCTATCCAGCCTGGAATGACACCGCGAATTGGCAGGATGGCAGCGTCTTTCTTCGGCCGGACGGCTCCGACTGGTCGCAAGTAATTCATTCGACGGGAGGCGGCAAGGAGTACCGCATCACGCCGGAGATGCCCGACACTGAGATGAATGGCCGTGATTTTATGCTCTCGTTTCGACGGGACGAACAGAGGCCGGTATTTCAGAGGATGTATAGGAAAGCATTTCCTACCGGTGAATGGCTTGAGGGTCTGCTCCGAACGCGTGTCTTGCGAGTCGATTTGCAACCAGAGTTGCTCCGCCAAGCCTCCCGTCCCGGCCAGGGAAAGTCGTTTGCTAAGGGTGGGGCAAATCTCCCCTGGATGGTGGACGATTTAGAGAAATCAAACCGAGAGGCCTTCGCGCAATGGCGCGCTCACGTCCGGACTGCTCTGCACGACCTAAAGTCGATCCAGACCATCGAGCGCGAGGACGACCATCACCGATATTTGATGGTCGAATATGCCAATGGGTTGAAAGTGCCGGCATGGGCGCTATCCGAGGGAACTCTCTGCTTTCTGGCACTCACATTCTTGGCCTACCAATCAAAGCCCGGCGACATGTATTTGATCGAGGAGCCCGAGACGCACATTCACCCCCTTAATATTGAGCCGGTACTCCAGTCACTGAGCAGCGTCTATGGCGGCCAGGTATTGATCTCGACGCATTCGCCGCAGGTGCTGGCGATGACCGAGGTGGAAAACGTGCTTATCTTTGAGCGCGATACCGAAAAGGGAACACAAATTCTGGGCGGGAAGGACCACCCCCGCCTGCGGGAATGGAAGGGCGAGGTGAGCCTGGGGACCCTTTTCGCCGGTGGAGTCCTGGGATGAGCCCCCTGCAAAACGGCGATTTGATTCTGCTTGTTCCAGGCAAAGATGAGAGTGCGGCCCTCGATGCGATGCTTGCGCGCCCAAAGGCGCTGGGTATTCGAACCGTGGATTACCGCGTCGAACGGCACGAACGCAGAGACGCCGGATGCCGCCTGGAGGCGCCGGCATATCTGAAATCCGCGACAAGCCAATATGCCCACGCCATTGTTATCTTCGATCGCGAAGGCTGCGGATCAACCGAATCACGCGAATCGCTGGAAGCCGACTTGGAAAGGAGGCTGGCCGAATCCGGATGGGGAGATCGGGCGGCTGTCATCGTCATTGATCCGGAATTGGAGAATTGGATGTGGAGCGATTCGCCCAGAGTCGACGAAGCGCTTGGCTGGCATGGTAAGTCGCCGACGTTGCGCCAGTGGTTGCAAAGCGACGGAAAACTCGGGGAGGGCGAATCCAAGCCCGTCCGTCCGAAGGAGGCGGCCGAGGCAGCCATGCGAAAGGTGACCAAACGGCGCACGTCGCAGGTCTACACCGACATCGCTTCGCGTGTGAGCCTCAACCGGTGCATCGACCCGGCATACATGAAGCTGCTGACCGTTTTGCGCGGTTGGTTCGCAACTGGGAACAAATAGCATTTCGCGACCCGCACGTTGGGCTACCACTGCCGCCGCGTCGCGCCCGGCTCATGGCCGGTCATATCATACCCCGGATCTTCCATCGGCTCATAATTGGACTGCACGGCCACCCGCCCCGGGCCGCGCAGGCGCAGCCAGAGATAGCGATTGCCCCAGCTTTGCCATGATCGCCATGTGCCGGCGGGATGCTCAAAGTGGAGGTGCATCTCGACCGTCGGGTCCTTAAACAGCAGCGAGGTCGGCTTCACGAGGATGGTGTGCCCCGCCTCGATGCGCCGCACAAAGACATTCCCCGCTCCGTGCAACAGCAGCAATCCCGGCCGCGAGGTCGCCGTGAATCGGTCCATGAACATCCCGATCGGGTAATGCGTCTCGGATTCCTTCCCGTCGGAAGTGCGGAACCAGATGCCGGTATCAAACCAGTCGTAATCCACCTCTTTCGTCGCCACCATGAAAACATGCTCGCGCACGTCCACTGACTGGCCCACCTCCAGCGGCAGGGCAACCAACTCGCCGGGTTTATCCTTGGAAAATGCCACGCGGCCCGGACCCGTCGCCTCGGTCATCACCAGGGGCATCCCGGCAAAGAGCCGCTTCCATGCCCGCGCCAGGGACATGGCGCTGATCTTCGCGGCATCGTCTTTCCATAGCAGCAGGTGATGGGCGAAATAGACGCCGTCGCCGGCGGCCAGCTTGAAGTCGGCCACGGGCACATACGCCCCTTCGATCTGGCACGTCGATTGGCCGAATTGCAGCTTGGCCATGTCGGGAATGGCCGGCAATTCGCTCCACCCCGACCGGGACACCACCGCGCGCACGTCCGTCGGCGACCCGCATGACGGGCACGCCGCCACCGCGGCATCGCACGGCATGCCGCACCAGGAACAACGATAATGGTGTCCGTCGGTTGTGCTTATGGCCTGGCTCATGGCATCCCCTTGGCAGCCTGTGGCTGCTGGTCCATCATTCCGTATTGTGATGATGGTACATGGACTGAATTCCCACGCGCCCCGGTCCGGTCATGCGGGCCAGGTTCATCCCCACGCCGCCGAAAAATCCCGTGGTCAGCTTTTGCGTCTCGACGTTCATGGTCACCGAGGCGTCCTTGAACAGAAATGCGCCCGGCTCCAGCAGCACGCTCTCGCCAGCGGATAATTTGCGCACGAACACGTTGCCGTATCCGTGCAGGATCAGCAGACCCGGCCTTTCCTTCGCCACAAACCGGTCCATGAACATTCCCTGCCCGCCGAAGAGAATGTTGCGCAGGCCCTGAATCTTCGTGTACGAGTAATCGATGGTGTGGGAGCAGAGCAAAAAGGCATGTTCGCGCACGTCCAGTTCCATCGAGGGATGCAGCGGGAGCACCACCAGTTCGCCCGCCGCGTCGCGCGAGAACGCGATCCGGCCCGGGCCGGACGCCACCGATATGATAAACGGCATCCCCGCCAGCGCCCGCTTGATGCCGCCGGTCAATGGCATCACTTCCATCCGCACCGAGTCATCTTTCCACAACATGACGTGATGCTCGAAGAAGATCGAATCACTTCCGCCGACGTTGATCTCGGCCACGGGAACGATCTCCCCCTCGACCTGGCAGACGCTCTGGCCGAATTTGAATTCGGACATGTCCTTAAGCCGCGGCGCTTCGCGCCAGCCGGAATCGCTGACCAGATTTTTCACATCCAGCGGCGCTCCGCAGGAGACGCAGCTCTTGGCCTCCGGCGGACTTTGGCCGCCGCACCATTCGCAGACGATTCGTTGGAGTGGGTCCATGGATGCTCCAGGATAGGGAACTGAGGCGACGGGGGATATCGTATCGTGATTTTGTGAGATCGCCACTTGTCCGCGTTGGGAGAGTTGTGACAAGGTGACAAGGTGAGGGGGTGACCAAGACCTATGCAGTCTTCAGGGCCGCAACACGCGATCGATCTTCTCCATCGTAGCCACATCGGCAGTGACTTTGGCCTTTTCAATGCGGTTGAGCGTTTCAACTCGGATCCCCGCGCGGCGGGCTAGCTCGGCCTGCGACAGTCCAGCCGCGCGCCGGGCGCGAATCACATCCCGCGCGATCGACACGCGCGCGGCCGCAATCGCCGGATAGTCGCCATTAGGACGGCGCGGCGGCATCGGAGGCATCCGGTCCCCGTCGGCATCTGCTGCCGAGGGGTTGCCTTCCGCGCCGTGCGCCGACACAAGCCGCCGGTATTCCTTCAAAGGCACGACCGCATATCGCTCGCCCTTTATCTCGAGAGTTGCAACGGGCTTCATAAATCAATCCTCATAAACGTCTTTGCGATGGTCGATATCGACGATCCGCACCACGTCGCCGCGCACGGTAAAAACAACTCGCCAATCGCCCGTTCTGATTCTGAAATGGCTTTTCAAACCATGCCGAAGCGGCTTGGCGCCGCTGACGGCGGGCCATTTCTGTAATCGCTCATAAATCTCCAAGACCCGTGCTTTGATGGTCCTTGGCAGCGATTCGAATTTGCCGTGGGCTTCAGCGGAGACGACGATATCCACGGGAATGACTCTATAGACATTGACATTAAAAGTCAATTCTGGTCTGACGCCGGAAGTTTCTTGAACTATCGCGCGTCTCGCTGCGCTTTCTCTTTCCTCCGCGCCTCCCGCGCCTTTTCAACGGGCCGCCGCCCGCGCTCGCGCTCAAAGATTTTCGTCAATTCCGCCAGATTCTTGGGCGATCCGACATGGGAGCCATGCAGGCGAAGCTCGCCGTCCTCCATCTGTGCCCAGACACATCGCTGCGTCTGCACCACGCGATAGAGTCCGGGCTTGCCGCGTTGTTGCAATGCCTGCATAGCCATGGTGAGCGACTGGCAAGCGTCCA
>JBEKYH010000083.1:0-13251 GCA_049511115.1 Tepidisphaeraceae bacterium
ACGAAAAAGTTGCCCAGTACAACCCAACCATGCTGGAGCGGGCCTTCGGCTCTTTTAACAGCATCGCCGACGGCCCCTTATGCAATGGGTTGTACTATTGCTCGCAAGGCTACGGCGAACAACCCTTTAATCCGCGCGTGACGGTGTTCGACACGCGCGGCCCCAATCCGCTGCGCGTCGTCGGCCACTTCGCCGCGCCGGGGATGCACATGATGGTCTGCCCCCTCCCCGACGGCCGCGCTCTTGTAGCCGGCAGCAAGCTCTGGCTCATCGGCCCGCCGCCGCATACCGCGGGGAATTGAACGCTCTTCCGGCTTGGTTTTGTTCCCACCGGGCGTAAGTGTTGCCCACTCCGCCTCACGGCAACTTGCCGTTCAACAGCAGTTCCCTGCGAAAAGTGCGCCGGCAACTCGTGGCACGGCATGTGCAGTATCCTGCGCAATGGGGCTGGAATGTCAGTCGCCATAACAAGTTGGAGTCTCGCCATGACCCAAACCGAAAAAGTCTTATACACCGCCAAGCTCCACACCACTGGTGGCCGCGAAGGCGCGTCGCGCAGTTCCGACGGCCGGCTGGACGTCAAGCTGGCCATTCCCGGCGGCCCAGGCGTCGGCACTAATCCTGAGCAGCTCTTCGCCGCGGGTTGGTCGGCGTGCTTTGAGAGCGCGATATTGCATGTCGCGCGCGATAAGAAAATCAGCATTCCGCCGAATGCGGCTGTCGACGCCGAGGTGGACCTGATCTTGAGCGACGGCGGTTATTCCATCGCGGCTCGCTTGAAGGTCAGCCTTCCCGGTTTGCCGCGCGAGGTCGCCCAGGGCCTGGTGGATGCCGCCGATCAGACGTGCCCCTATTCCAAAGCCACTCGTGGGAACATCCCCGTTTCTGTTACTCTGGTCTGACCCGCGCAAATCGTTGCGCCACAAACTACAACACAATTATAACCACAGAAAGGCATTGCAATGTCCGCCGCGACGCAAACCCAAAACGACCCAGCCGCCGGATTGAAACAGATGCCAGTATACCGAAGCGCCGACAGCACAAAGTGTCAGGCGTGGGTCGCCAAGGAGGCGAAAGGGCCGATGGTGCTGGAGACGGTTGATCTGGGCCCGCTGGGCGCCGAGGAGGTCGAAGTCGCCGTTGAAACCTGCGGCCTGTGTCACTCCGACATCTCTGCCTTGAACAATGACTGGGGCATGTCGAAGTACCCGGCGATTCTCGGCCACGAGGTCATCGGGTACGTAACAGCTCTTGGTCCCAATGCCAAGGGCCTGGAGATCGGCCAGCGCGTCGGCGTCGGCTGGAATGCGGGTAGCTGCATGCACTGCCACCAGTGCATGTCGGGGAGTCACCACCTTTGCCCGGAGGTGCAGCCCACGATATTCGGCCACCGCGGCGGATTTGCGACGCACGTTCGCTCGCATTGGGCCTGGGCCATTCCCATCCCCCAAAAGCTCAACTTCGCCGAAGCCGGACCGCTCCTATGCGGCGGCATCACTGTTTTTGCGCCCCTGGCCCTATTTGCCAAGCCGACGGATCGGGTGGGAATCCTGGGCATCGGCGGGCTTGGGCACATGGCCGTAAAGTTCGCCCACGCCTACGGCTGCGACGTGACTGCTTTCACGTCAAGCGAGCGCAAGTTTGATGAAGCCAAAGGCTTCGGGGCCGATCACGTCGTGGCGAGCAAGGACGCCGAGGCCATCAAGAAACTCGCGGGCAGCTTCGATCTCCTGATCAGTACGGTTAACGTGCCGATGGATTGGGACTCGTTAATTGGCACACTCGGCGCGAACGGCCGCCTCCATGTCGTCGGCGCTGTGCTTGAGCCGATTCCCGTCGGGGCATTCTCGCTGATCATGCAGCAGCGCAGCGTTTCGGGTTCGCCCAGCGGCTCGCCGTCGCTGATGGCGACGATGCTCGATTTCGCGGCGCGGCATAATGTGCTGCCGCAGACCGAGCACTTCCCCATGAGCAAAATCAACGACGCCTTCGCCCGGCTCGCGTCAGGCAAGGCCCACTACCGCATTGTGCTCGATGCTGATTTTTGAGGCTCCTCATGAGTATTGAACGCAAGACCGCCATTGTCACTGGAGCCTCGCAGGGAATCGGCGCTGGCATTGTGAAAGGCTTCGTCGAGCGCGGCTATAACGTCGTTGCCACATCCCGCAGCGTGACCCAATCCGCCGAGGTGGCCGCTTCCGAGCACATTGCCGTGGTTGACGGCCACATTGGGGAGCCGGCAACGGCGGCCAAAGTCGTCGAGACGGCCCTGTCCCGCTTCAAGTCCATCGACGCCCTGATCAATAACGCGGGCATCTTCTTCACCAAGCCGTTTATCGAATACACTCCGCAGGATATCCACTCCATCATTGCCACCAACATTGAGGGGTTTCTCTACGTCACCCAACTCTGTGTGAAACAAATGCTGGCCCAAAAGAGAGGCGGCAGCGTCGTGACCATCACCGCCTCGCTGGCGGAGAACCCGATCTCCGCCGTCAAAGCATCCGTCCCGATGATTACCAAGGGCGGCCTCAACACGATTACCAGGCAACTGGCAATCGAATACGCACGCGAGGGCATTCGTTTCAACGCCGTGGCTCCGGGTGTCGTTGACACACCCCTGCACAAGGACAGCCCGAGAGAAGCAATGAAATCGCTCAACCCGATGGGCGTCATTTCGAGCGTCAAGGACATCGTGGACGCGGTGCTGTATTTGACCGAAGCGGCCACGGTTACCGGTGACATCCTGAGCGTTGATTGCGGGGCGCATAATGGACGCTGGTGATTATGGAAGTGCAGGGCCAATCGCCGATCTCGTCCGCGGTTTCATGTCGAAGCAGCAATGACGCACAGGTCGATCATTACCGAAGCACGTTGCTCACCGCCAAATCGACGAGTTCGCTCCCCCGGCCGCTCAAGACGGCCTTCAGGGCCCAGAGACTAAATCCTCTTGCCTGATCGACCTTGATGGTGGGCGGCATGGAAAGCTCCATCGGATTGACCACAACGTCCACCAGCGCGGGACCGTTGTGTTCAAAGGCATCAATCAGGGCCGGCTTCAGTTCTGCCGGGTCTTCGACGCGAATGCCGTGAATGCCGGCGGTCCTCGCCAGGTCGGCAAAGCGAGGATTGACCAGGGTCGTGCCGTTTTCCAGGACGCCGCCGGCCTTCATTTCCAGTTCGACAAAGCTCAGCTTGCTGTTGTTGAACACGACGATTTTGACGCGCGTCTTCAACTGTTGCAGGGAAAGCAGATCGCCCAGCAGCATGGCCAGGCCGCCGTCGCCGGAAAGCGTCACGACTTGGCGTTCGGGAAATTCCAATTGCGCGCCGATGGCCTGCGGCATCGCGTTGGCCATTGATCCGTGATTGAAAGAACCCATCAGCCGCCGCTTGCCGTTCATCTTCAGATATCGCGCGGCCCAGATCGTGGGCGTGCCGACGTCGCAGGAGAAAATCGCATCATCGGACGCGACCTCGTCGATCATCTTCGCGACATATTGCGGGTGAATCGGCTTCCTGCCCGGATGCCCCACGGCTAATTCGTCCAGACCCTTGCGGACCTCCTTATAATGTTGAACGAATTTTTTCAGGTGCTGATCCGCAGTTTTCGTCTCGATCTTCCCCAGGACCGCCAGGAGCGTTTCCTTCACGTCGCCGATCAGACCCAAATCGAGGCGCGTCCGGCGACCGAGGTTTTCTCCGCGGCGATCCACCTGGATGACGGTCGAGGTCTGCGGATAAAATTGCGTGTAGGGAAAATCCGTGCCGAGCATCAGCAGCGTCTCGCATTCCATCATGGCATGGAAACCGCTGGAATACCCAATTAAACCGGTGAGGCCGACATCATAAGGATTATCGTATTCGACGTGTTCCCGGCCGCGCACCGTTGTTACGATCGGTGATTTCAGTTTCTCGGCCAACTGCATCAATTCCGCGTGCGCGCCGGCGCATCCGGCCCCGGCCAGGATCGTGACCGTCTTCGACTTATTCAGCATGGCGGCCAGTGCGTCAACTTCACTTGCCGAGGGCCGCAGCAGCGGCTCGACGCGCCGGATACTGGCGCTGGGCTTGCGGTAGTGGGTCTCCTTCAGCGCGATGTCTCCGGGAATGGCCACGACCGACACTCCCTGCCTCGCCAGGGCCGTCTGAATGGCGATTTCCAAAACCCGCGGCATTTGCGCCGGCTGCGAGACCAGCTCGCAATAATGGCTGCAATCCTTGAAGAGCTGGTCGGGATGGGTCTCCTGAAAATACGAACTGCCGATTTCGCCGCTGGGGATGTGGGCGGCGATTGCCAGCACGGGCACGCGGCTGCGATGGCAGTCGTACAGGCCGTTGATCAGGTGCATGTTTCCCGGCCCGCAGCTTCCGGCGCAAACCGCCAGCTCGCCCGTCAAATGCGCCTGCGCCCCGGCGGCGAATGCCCCGGCTTCCTCATGCCGCATGGCTACCCATTGGATGTCCTTGCGCTTGCCGATCTCCTCGAGAATTCCGTTCAGGGAGTCCCCCACCACTCCATAGATTCGCTTTACTCCCGCGGCGACTAGGGTTTCCACGAGAATTGCCGCAACAGTTTTTTCCGCCATGGATGCTCCTCATTTGACCCGAAAATTAATCGTGAATCGGCCAAGCATTACATGCGGCTGGTCGGTGCGGCGGCTATTTGCTTTCATCCGCCCCGTCGGCTCGGACCAGCGGCCCGTCGACGAGATGTTCGCTGACAAACCAGACCTGCTGTTCGTTAGTGCGGATCACCTCGCTGACCAGCACGTCGTTGGTGCCGTCGTCTCCGTCGCGGGCGGCTTGTTGAGCCATGGTGTGGGCCTCTTTGAGGACGATCTCATGCGCGTGCAACAGCCGTGAGATTTGCACGGGGACCTCTTCGCGCCCCTTGGGAGGCCGCGGCACGAGCGTCATTTCGGCGACATCAGCCGACATGGCGATGCTCACGCCGCCGAGCGTCATAATCCGTTCGGCAATCGTGTCGACCAACTCACCCTGCTCTCCAAAGTGCTTATCGAAGAGCAGATGGAGTTGATAGAACGTCGCGCCGCAAACCTGCCAGTGGTGCTTTTTGTACAGATCGCGCAGGGTGATGGTGTCGGCGAGGATTTGGTTCAGATTTTCCACGCTGGCGCGCCGCGTACTTTCGGCAAGTGCGATCGGCATGGCCACCACCGACCCATACGCCTGAATCTCATGCGCCGTCTGTCCCGTCAGCGGCGCGGCGCTAGGATTACCGTTCCTCACAGATTTGATCCTGTTCATGTTCTGCTCCCAGTTGAATTGACCGGGCCGGCAATCCAACCCACGGCTGGATGCCTGCCGCTTTCACGACTTGTGATTTCGCACATTCCATGCCACGAGGTGCGACCCGCTGGCCCAGCATCATAGGCAACGGCGCCGGATTTGGCCGGTCGAAATTCCGTATATGTGGCAGCCCCTGGATGAATATCAGCCACCCGGGCAAAAATGTGTACCCAATCTCAGTAACCCTCCAGCTGGGGCGCGATGGGAAGTTTGTTTTCTTGCGGTTCCGATCGCCCCATGAATTTCAAGCGGCTGGCATGGCGGTTGCACAGGCACTCAACAATCGTCCACGAACCAACCAGGACGAAGAGGTAGGTTGCGCTTCGGATTTGAACAGTCTCAAATGTCCCATTTCTCTTCATCGTCCTGGTGACGAATACTCCAAGGAGTGATCCGATGTCCACGCAGCACATGTTTGTCCGGTCAACGGTGGCTTTGCTTATCCTAATCGCTGTCGGCTGCACCCAGACCCAGACCGCCGCGCCGACCACGCAAGCGATGGCCGCGCCTCAAACCGCGCTCGTGGTGAATTACCCCAATGGCGGCGGGACAACGGTATTCCTGAAATCTCCCGATAACGGCGATCCCATCATGCTCTGTACAGCCGGCACCACGGTTTGCCCTGAATGCAAAGCCGCGGCAATTAAGTACTTCCAGACGGGCGTGCTGGACCCGCATTGCTCGCGCACGGGCGCCACTCGGTATGTAACGAATTTCGTCACGCCGGACTACGCGCACAATTAGCCGAGCGCATATGGTAACTTTCCAGAGGCCTGCTGCTGTTCGATTTGCGACACTTGAGACAGAAGTGTCATGGCGGGCCTTGGGAAAGTTCGTATTTTCATCGCCATCGTGGCACGCGGTGGCCTCCGATGAGGGATTCCATCAGGCGGTTGGGCCTCAGCCCAATACGGGATACTTGCGCGACAAACCAATCTTTGCAGGAGCGTGATTTATGGATGACACGCTCTTCTGGAGTCGGCTGCAGTTCGCCTTCATCGTCAGTTACCACTATTTGTTTCCGCAATTGACGATGGGTCTGGCCTGGATCATCGTCTATTTCAAGTGGCGGCAATTGCGCGGCGGCGGGGAACGCTTCGCCGAGGCCGCGCGATTCTGGGCGCGCATTTTTGGCATTAATTTCGCCGTCGGCGTGGTCACCGGAATTCCCATGGAATTCCAGTTCGGCACCAACTGGGGCGGCTTGTCCAAATTCGCCGGCAACCTCATTGGTCAGACGCTGGCCATGGAAGGGATGTTCGCCTTCTTCCTTGAAAGCGCCATGGTCGGCGCGCTGGTCTGGGGCGAAAAACGACTGGGGCCGCGGAATCATTTTTTTGCCGCCCTGGGCGTGGCGATGGGTAGTTGGATTTCGGCGACTTTCATCCTCACCACTAACGCGTTTATGCAGCATCCCGTGGGTTACGCCGTGGCCGCGGACGGCACGCTTCGCCTGGCGGATTTTGGCAAATTTCTGTTCAACCCCTGGGCGATGGTGATGTTCTTTCACAATCAATGCGCCACGCTTGTCACCGGCTCGTTCGTCGTTGCGGCCGTAGGAGCACTTTACGCGCTGCGTGGCGTTCACACGGAACAGGCTTCTCTTTTTCTCAAAACGGGCACGCTCGTCGGCCTGGTCTTCAGTTTTTTGGTCGCCTTCCCCACCGGCGATCGTCAGGCAAAAATGGCGGCGAAATATCAGCCCGTGACTCTGGCCGCGATGGAAGGACATTTTCACACCAGCAACAATGTGGAGCTCAATTTCATCGGCCAGCCTAATGTAAAGGAGCAGAGGCTGGACAATGCCCTCTATCTCCCCGCCGCGTTGAGCATTCTGGCCTTTGGTTACAAGTCGGCCGTCGTTCAAGGCCTGGACGCTTTTCCCCAGGACCAGTGGCCTACCAACATCGACCTGCTGTATTACACATTTCACATCATGGCGGGGCTTGGAACCTTGTTCATCCTGGTGATGGGCCTGGCCAATTTGCAGCGTTGGCGAGGCCGCCTGGAAAACTCTCGGGGACTGCTCTGGGCCTTGATGCTGGCCTTTCCGTTTCCCTTTATTGCCACCACCGCGGGTTGGATGACCGCTGAACTGGGCCGTCAGCCCTGGCTCATCTATGGCCTGTTTCGCACCAGCCGGGGCGTAAGTGATGTTGTCAGCGGCGGAAATGTCCTCTTCACCCTGATCGGATTTTGCGGGCTTTATTTCCTCCTGGGCCTCCTTTACCTGTTCATGGTCGGGCGTGAAATTGCCCATGGGCCGCGGCCTGTTTCCTCCGTAGCCCACACGGTCGGTGCCGCATGATTGAAATCTGGTACGCCATCTTGACCTTCATGCTTTTGATGTTCGTCGTCCTGGAGGGGTTCGACATCGGCGCCGGCATGTTGCAGTATCTGGTCGGAAAGACAGAGGCGGAACGCCGCACGGTCATCGCCGCCATCGGGCCGTTATGGTCCTGGCACGAAGTCTGGCTCGTGGGCTTCGGCGGAACGTTGTTGCTGGCATTTCCCAACATCCTCGCCGTCTCTTTTGCCGGATTCTACCTGGCGTTCATGCTGCTGCTGTGGGGATTGATCTTGCGCGGCATTTCCATCGAATTCAGCGGCCACATCGCCGATCCGCTGTGGCGTACAGGATGGCATTTCTGCTTTGTCGCCTCCAATGTTCTGCTTGCCATCCTCATCGGCGCCGCCCTGGGCAACGTCCTGCGTGGCGTGCCCCTGGGAGCCGACGGCAAATTCGCCCTGGCGTTCTTTACCGATTTCACTCCGCGCGGCGGCGTCGGCATTCTCGATTGGTACACGGTATCGGTCGCTCTCTTCCTGCTCATCACCTTCGCCGGCCATGGCGCTAACGGCCTGGCCCATCGCACCGAAGGCCCCGTTCGCGACCGAAGCCTGCGATTGGCTGGCATTCTGTGGAAAGTAATCGTCGCCCTTCTGCTCATCATTTCGCTTGAAACGTGGACGGTGCGATCAGACTTGTTCTCCGCCATGCTTCACCAGCCGTTTGGCTGGCTTGGAATTCTCTGTGTCATTGGCGGAATCATCGCAGTTTTTTCTGGCCTGAAAACCGGCCGCGAGTCGCTGGCCATCATCGGCTCGGGAATGTTTATCTCCGGCCTGGTGATCGCCGGAGCGGCGGGCGTATTTCCGTACATGCTATATTCAACGCTCGCGCCACAGTATTCCCTGTCCGCCTACGAAAACGCCGCCGCCGGCCACGGCTTGGCCGTCGCCCTGGTCTGGTGGCCCATCGCGCTGATCCTCGCCGTCGGCTATTTCGCGTTTATCTACAGCCACTACAGTGGAAAGGTGAAGCCTGCGCAGGACACGCAAGTGCCGTATTGAAGTGGCGTTCAATTGGACATCGGTCGATTCTGCGGAATCCCGTGACTTCAGCGATAAGAAACTGGGGAACTAGGATTCGAACCTAGACAAAGCGCTCCAGAGGCGCTTGTGCTACCGTTACACCATTCCCCAAAAAATCCGGCGGCTCAGCGCGGATTTGTTGACTAACGCATTTTACTCAATGCGGACTCTCGATTCCAGAAGCGCCGAAGGTGCAAGGTGCACTTGCACTAGCGCCGAAGACTCTGCCCAACAAACACGCCTCGCCCTGCATGCGTGCGGGGAGAGGCGTTTTGTCTATCAATCGACAAACTGAATTCAATTTACCGCGGCAAACCGCCGGGGAGGAAACCTTCCAGCTTGCGTGCCCTCACCGGGTGTTGCAGCTTGCGGATGGCCTTGGCCTCGACCTGCCGCACGCGCTCGCGGGTGACCTTGAAAATGCGGCCGACTTCTTCCAGCGTGTAGGTGTAGCCGTCGCCGATGCCGTAGCGGAGCTTGATGATCTCGCGCTCGCGGTAGGTGAGGGTCTTGAGCACCTGCTCGATCTTGTCCTTGAGCATTTCCTGCGTGGCCGACTCGACAGGATTGTCGGCCTTCTCGTCCTCGATGAAATCGCCGAAGTAGCTGTCCTCGCTCTCGCCCACCGGGCGATCCAGCGAGATGGGATGACGGCTGATCTTCAGCACGCGCCGCGTTTCGCCGGCGGTCATCTTGGCCTTCTTGGCAATTTCCTCGATGGTCGGCTCGCGGCCGAGTTCCTGCATGAGGCCCTTGCTGATGTTGCGCAGGCGGCTCATGGTCTCGATCATGTGCACCGGGATGCGGATCGTCCGGGCATGATCGGCAATGGCCCGGGTGATGGCCTGGCGAATCCACCAGGTGGCGTAGGTGCTGAACTTGTAGCCGCGGCGATATTCGTATTTGTCGACCGCGCGCATCAGGCCGGTGTTGCCTTCCTGGATGATGTCCAGGAACGACAGCCCGCGATTGCGGTACTTCTTGGCAATCGAGACCACCAGGCGGAGGTTTCCGCCGGAGAGCTTGCGCTTGGCGTCTTCGTACTTGAAGTAAATCTTCCGCACCGCGACCACGCGGCGATGAAGATTCTGGGCGTCTTCCAAAACCAAATCTTCCAGGCCAGACAGTTCTTCCTGGCAGACTTCCAGGTCTTCGCCGGGGTCTTTCAGTTTCTTCAGGTCTTCAATGCGCTGTTCCAGTTCCACCATCTTGGTGCTGATGGAGAGCAGCTTTTTCATCAGCGGCGTGACTTTGCTGGTGCGGAGCGAAAGCTCTTCCAGCAACTTTACCGCGCGGCGGCGCCGGCGGCGCATGGCCAGGCGAAGCTGCTCATCGCGGCGGGCCTTGGTCGGATCGAGGGCTTCCCAGTCGGCGCGATTGCGAGCCAGCATCTGGCGGACGCTATCGAGGTTCAGCGGAATGCGCTGGCCGATGGTGCTCTTGTCGGGATTATCCTCGGCCGTGCTGATCTTCATCGTCCGGTCGAAGGGAAGATCGCCGTCGTCCACCTGCTGAAGGATTTCAACGGCGGCCTGGAGGCAGTAATCGCTCTCGAGCACCTTGGAGCGGAAAATCTTGCGGGTGATTTCGATCTTCTTGGCCAGGGCGATTTCCTGCTCGCGGGTGAGAAGGGGAATCTCGCCCATCTGCGTCAGGTACATGCGGACTGGATCGTCGATGCGCTTGGTGGACGCCTCGGCCAATTCGGCTTCGAGGTTGAGATCTGCCTCATCGTCATCGTCCGTCTCTTCGCCTTCGACGACCGCTTCGGCTTCACCTTCAGCGGGGGGCGGCAGCGTGGCTGGGCCGCCGGCGCTGGTAATGGCGGCAACCTGGGTCTTGGTGGAGGCGGTTACCTTCACCTTGGCGGGCTTCTGGAATTCTCCAATGTCCTGCTCGTCGATGAGCTTGATGCCCATCTCGTCGATCATCATCAGCAACGTGTCGAGCTTATCGGGGGAAACCACTTCGTCGGGCAGACGCACGTTCAGCTCGTCATAAGTGAGATAGCCGCGCGAGAGACCCAAATCCAACAGGGCCTGGACGCGCAGGTCCACTTCTTCCTGGGAACCTGAACCAATCAGAGGCGATTCAATGCTAGTCATAACTCATTCACCAAAATGTTATCCCAACGCGGTTTAGGCGCGGTATTACACCGACAGCCGCCGCGGATCGGGAATCCTCGAAAATTCAGAAATCTCAGCCAGCACAGCGGCCTCATCCAGCACGGCCGAGGGCTGATCCGTCCCACTTTGCGCTTGCCCCGGGCCATTCTGGGCCTGACGCAGCAGCGCTTCCCGCTTGTCCCGCTCGCAACGTAGACGTTGGAGTCGGATATATTCTATGCACGGTCCGAGAATAATGTCCGCATCCGCGTGAATTTGGACATTCTGTGCCAGTTCTACGGCAATTTCCTTTAATTGCGGCTGCGCGTCAAGCAGCGTCAGGAACTGGTTGAATACCGTTTCTCCCTCGTCCTGTTGATGCTGCCAGTAGATTTCCGCTAACTGGCGGCGTAACTCGTCCCCGAAATCCGCCGGGGCAATGTGCTTCTGCACATGCACCCACTTGGACGGCTCACAGAGAAGATACCCCAAAATCGTCGCCTCGGCTTGATCTTGTGCCGAAGGAGTCTTGATTTTCGGCTTGGGGGGTTCGGCCGCTTGAGAAGAAGTGCCGCCTGGGCGGGCAATACGGGCGTTTTGGCGCACGCCGCGGCCCAAAAGACGCCGGTGTAACAAATCCGCCGGAATTCCCGTGAGGCGGCTCACACGGTTCAGCGCGGCCCCCCACCGGATCGGATCGACATGCCCCGATTGGCGAGCCCCCGCCAGTGACGCAATATACTCGTCCACGGCCTTTTGCTGGCCGGTAAGGTCGCTGGATCGATCCTTGAAGCGTTGCGACAACTGTTTCCACTTATAAGTCAGCGCGTCCGTGGCGCCCGCCAGGATTGCATTGAAGGCCTCGGCGCCGCGTTGCAGCAGGAATTCGTCGGGGTCCAAACCATCGGGCAGGCTCGCAACGGAAATTTCCACGCGGTCCTGCGTCAGGAAGATTTCCACGGCCCGGTCCACAGCGATTTCACCCGCGACGTCAGGATCGAAGAGCAGCACGACCTTATCCGCGTATTTTCCCAGCAGGCTCACATGCCGCGCCGTGAGTGCAGTGCCGAGGATGGAGACGACATTGCTGCACCCGAACTGGTGGGCCATGACCACGTCGGTGTATCCCTCGACGATCGCCGCCAGCCGTGTCTCGGTGATCTTCACCTTCGCTAAATCCAGGCCAAAAGCGCAGCTTCCCTTGTCAAACAGCGGCGTCTGGGGGCTGTTGAGATATTTCGCCTTGTCATCGCTCCCCGGCATCACGCGCCCGCCAAAGGCGATCACGCGCCCCTCAGCGTCGCGAATCGGAAACATCAGGCGATTGCGAAATGTATCGTAAAATCCCTCGCCGTTTTCGCGCGGCTTGACCAGGCCGGCCAGTGCAAGCTGGCCCGGCTGAAATTTTTTCGCGGAAGGACTGGAGAGAAACGCATCCCAACTATCGACGGCCAGGCCGATGTGAAATCGCTTGATGGAATCGAGCGTAAATCCGCGCGAGGCGAGATAATCGCGCGCCGGCGCGCCCTTTGAATCGGCAAGTTGCTTTTCAAAGAAGAGGCACGCCGCTGCATTCGCATCGCGCAGCGCCTGCATTTCGCCGCGATTGGAACTGCGCTGCGAGTCATCGGCGATAGGCAGTCCAGCGGCGACGGCTAGCTGCCGAAGCGCGTCCTTGAATTCGATGCGATCCCGCTCGATCACAAAGTCGATGACATTGCCGCCTTTTTTACACCCGAAACAATAGAAGAATTGCCCCGCGGGGTTAACGTGAAATGAGGGAGTCTTTTCCTGATGAAACGGGCAAAGACCTAGAAAATCCTTGCCGGCTCGCTTCAAGGCGACAGTGCGGCCGATGAGGTCAACGATGTTGGTGACCTCAAGCACGCGTCCTTTCAAATCACCATCCCGTCGGGTTCCGTCCACTTCGGCCGCTCTGTAAAAATTGCTAAGTCTGGCTGGAATTGTTCAGTTGCAACGCAACGGCAGAAAATATAGCACCGGTTCGGCGGAGGGTCAAACCGCGACCCGCCAGACCGATCGTAAGTGCAATTAATTTAACAACTTAAGAATAATGACGCGGCACGGCCTATCTTCTCCTGCCGCGAAAGGGTTTTACAATTAATTGACGGCCCGGCTGTGTTCCTCCAGGCGCTGAAGCAACTCCGCGGCCTCTTCCTGCCGCTCGCCGACGGCGCTGGTCCAGAACAGCCGCTCGTTGCGACTCACCGCCCGTTCGATGCGCCGGCAGGCGCTGATGACGGTGCTGTGATTGCGCCGCCCCATGCGCTGGCCGATCTCCGGAAAGCTCAGCTTGGCCGTCTTGCGCACCAGGAACATCGCCACGCTCCGGGCCAGGCTGATGGTCCGCTGACGCCGCCCTGACATCAGGTCCTTGCCTTCGACCCCGAAATACCCGCACACCGCCTGGATGATCGAATCGGGCTTCACCGGCGCG
>JBEKYH010000084.1:0-13074 GCA_049511115.1 Tepidisphaeraceae bacterium
ACACGATCGCCGCCGGCAATGGCGGTTCACTGATTCTGGACAACGGCCCCAATCCGGCCACGATCACCGACGCCGGCGGAACGCATTTCATCACCGCGCCGGTGACGCTGAATACGAGCGTCACGCTGGATGTGCAAAACGTCGGCAACTCGCTCACGCTTTCCGGGCCGATCAGCGGCGCGGGCGGCGTGACGTCAACCGGAAACGGCACGGTAGTTTTGTCGGGCAATAATTCTTATGCGGGCTCGACCAGCGTCACTGGTGGAACGCTCATTGTCGCGTCGGCCGCCGCGTTGCCCAGCGCCACGGCGTTGACCGTGGGAAACGGATCCTCGCGCGCCACAATGCAATTGGCGAATGGAATCGGACAAGCGTCGGTTTCCTCGCTAACCATCAACTCCGGCGCGACGCTCGACATCACCAATAATGCATTGGCCATCAATTACGTTGCCGGCAGCAGTCCTGCCGCGACGATCCGCCAATATCTCGCCGAAGGCTACGACGGTGACACCTGGCTGGGCTTTGGGATCACCAGTTCCACTGCCGCGGGCAATCCCGGGCTGTATTCCGTCGGATATGCCGATGGAAATGCCGATGCTGGCACGGCCGCCGGGCCGAACCAGGTGCTCGTGAAATTCACGCTCGCCGGAGATGCGAATCTCGACGGCACCGTTAATTTCGCCGACTTGCTGGTCGTCGCGCAAAACTTCAATCATGCCCTCGACACGCACGGCAACCCGATTGACTGGGCGGATGGGGACTTCAATTACGACGGTGTGGTCAATTTCGCTGACCTGTTGCTGGTGGCGCAGAATTTCAACCAAACGCTGGGCGCGGGCCAACTCGAACAGCTTCCCGGTTCGTTCAGCGCCGCGTGGAATTTGGCGCTCGCGGACATTCGGCAGACGCAGAGCGATAATGTGCCGGAACCGGCGATGGGGGCGGTTCTGGGGGTGGGGGCGGCAGGGTTGCTGACTTACCGCCGACGAAGAGCTGAGCAGCGAGGCCATCTTTGAATTCTGTCCACATGCGCGCTAACATCAAATTAGATGCAAATCTGATGTGAGGTATGATATGGACTTAAGCAAAGACATTCGCTCTCTCTCCGACTTCAAGCGCAACACCAGCGAACTGATGGAACGGATGCAGGAAAGCGGCGAGCCGATGGTTTTGACTGTAAACGGCAAGGCCAAACTTGTCGTGCAGGACGCCGCGTCTTACCAGAAACTCCGAGAATCGATCGATTACAGCGAAGCCGTCAAGGGCGTTCGCGGTGGCCTGGCCGATGTGAAGCGGGGCCGGACCAAGCCGGCCCAAAAAGCCTTCGCGGCAATTCGCAATAAGTATGGAATCCCAAAGGCGACTCGCGGATGAGCTTTAGGGTCCGGTTAACGGCCAACGCCCAAATGGAAGCCGAATAAAACTTTGATTAAACAACTCACTCCGGCACCCTCTTTTTGACACCCGCCTCCGCGCTTTCTAAACTCCTCCCTTTCTCCGTTCCGCTTGCGCTTATTTTCGGAGCATCGCAGTGAATGTTGACGCCGCCATAGGCAAGGCTGAAGCCCTCGTTGAGGCGCTTGGATATATCCAGCGATTCTACCACAAGGTGGTGGTCGTTAAGGTTGGCGGGTCGATCATGGACGATGAGTCGGCTCTCTCCGGCATTCTCACGGACATCGTGTTTCTCAATTACGTGGGCATGCAGCCGGTCCTCGTGCACGGCGGCGGCAAGGCGATCAACGACGCCATGCACAAGGCGGGGCTGGTGCCGCAGATGGTGCATGGCCGGCGCTACACCGATGAGCACACGCTCAATATTGCCGAGCATGTCCTGTGCGATCAGATCAATCGCAGCATCGTCAATTTCATCCAGGCCCAGGGATGCGAGGCGATGGGTCTGCATTCCCTTTCCAGCAATGTGCTCTTTGCCGAAAAGACTTACCTGCAGGGTCCTGACGGGCGGCGCATTGATCTCGGGTTGGTGGGGGAGGTCCGGAGCGTCAACGCGCGACTTCTGCAATTGCTCGTGCAGGCCGATTCAATCCCCTGCATCGCCACCATCGCGCGGGATCAGGCGGGGGGGCGATTGAATGTCAATGCCGACACCGCCGCCGGCGCCGTCGCCGCCGCGATGAAGGCGGAAAAACTCGTGGTGGTCTCCGACACGCACGGCATCCGCACCAAGGCGGACGATCCCGAAAGCCGCGTCACGCATCTCAACGTCGAGCAGATCGACCAGCTTGTCTCCAGCGGCGTCATCACCGCCGGCATGTTGCCCAAAGTCGAGGCGTGCGTGACCGCCCTCCGCGCGGGAGTCAACAAGACCCACATCATCGACGGCCGCATTCCCCACTCGCTGCTCCTGGAAATTTACACCGAGGCCGGCATCGGCACCGAAATCGTGCTGTAGCCGCGAATCGCCGTGAAACACTTCATTGATATTTCCCACACGTCGCTTGATGAATTGAATCACCTGCTCGATGTCTCCGCGCTGCTGAAGCTACAGCTCAAACAGACCGGACGCAACGACCTGATCCTGCTCAACAAGACGCTGGCGATGATCTTTGAAAAACCCAGCCTGCGCACGCGCGTGAGCTTTGCCGTCGCGATGACGCAATTGGGCGGCAGCGGTCTTTTGCTGCGCGATGAGGAAGTCGGCCTGGGCAAGCGGGAAGCCGTGCAGGATGTGGCGCGCGTTTTATCCGGCATGTGCGACGGGATCATGGCCCGAACCTTCGAGCACGAGAAAATCACCGGACTGGCCAAGTGGTCGACGGTTCCCGTCATCAACGGGCTCACCGATTTCAGCCATCCCTGTCAGGCGATGGCCGATTTGATGACCCTCAAGGAGCGCTTCGGAAAACTCGAGGGCCTCACCCTCAGTTTCATCGGCGACGGTAACAACATGGCCCGCAGCCTCGCCAGCGCCTGCGGAAAGTTTGGGATGCGATTTATCCTCGCCGCCCCCGGCGGCTACGAGCTGACCAAGGACGAAATCCGCCAGATCATGACTGAATCTCCCAACATGGATTTAACGGTAACGCACGACCCCGTCGAAGCGGCCGCCGCCGCGGATTGCCTCTACACAGACACCTGGGTCTCGATGGGCCAGGAGAAGGAAAAAGAGCGCCGCATTCAGGAATTCAAAGGGTTTGCCATAGACGCTGCGCTGCTGGCCAAGGCGCAGAAACATGCCGTAGTGCTGCACTGCTTGCCTGCCTACCGTGGATTGGAGATCAGCGAAGAAGTCCTCGAAGGCCCGCAATCGCTGGTATTCCCGCAAGCGGAAAACCGGCTGCATTTTCAGAAAGGTTTGTTGGCGGTGCTGCTGGGAAAGGTCTAAAAGTGGAAAATGCGATAGAACCGCAGAGGCGCAGAGTTCGCAGAGAAATACCGGACATTCGAATCCACGGAGAAGCGCGATCGGCGCCGAAAAAATTGATTTCACGTCGGATGTTTGACTGAATCCAATTTTCTTTCTTCTCAGCGTCCTCTGCGCCTCCGCGGTGAGTAATTCTTTTATTCACACCGGCGGTCCGGGCGGCGGAGAGGGTCGTTCTCCTCCAACCAGCGCAATCGAATTTCTTCCTGACCTTTTTGCGCCGAACATCAGCGCTTTGTCGGCGGCGTCGATTAGGGATTGCAAGTCGGGGGCGTCGTAGGGATAGACGGCAAGTCCGCCGCTGATGGTTAGATTGCCTCGGCCGCTGGATCCCAGCAGGGGGTAATTCTGGCTCTCCAATAACCGCCGGAAGCGGGCGAGGATTTGCTGCGGCTCTGATGGCGGGCGGCTCGCTACGCCCAGGGTTGTGTCGCGGGCCATGCGCGGGCCTTCTTTTTCCCAGAAGACGACGGCAAATTCATCGCCGCCGATGCGGGCGACCAGGTCGTGATCGCGCACGCAGCGGCGCATGAGGTCGCCGGCCTGTTTCAAAATGGCGTCGCCGACGCCGTGGCCAAAGCGATCGTTGTAGCTCTTGAAGTTGTCGATGTCGAAGAGGAAGAGCGTCACCGGGAAGCGGTTCTTTTTCGCCTCGCCCAGAATTCGTGCGAGGAAATGCTTGAAATATCGGCAATTGAAAAGCCCGGTCAGATCATCTGTAAAGGCCAGCTTCTGCAATCGGGCCTGGCGTCGCTGCACGGCGGCGGCTTTGGCCAGGATCGGCCCGATCTCAGCCAGCAGGGCATGGCCGCTCGACTCATGTGGCGCCGGGACGCTAAGCACGAGTGTTCCGCAAGGGCCACCTGCCGATTGCAGGGGATATGTGATCGGCGGCCGCTGGGCGCGGTCCGGAAGGGGCGCTTGCGCCCCGACCGGCACGTAAGTCAGTTGCATTGCCGCGGTGGCCAGTTTTTTATTCAATTGCCCGACGGCGTATCCAATCGAGTCGCCGGGATGTTCCAGCAGCGATTCCAAAACCAAATCGGCCAGATTCACTTCCGCTCCGGCTTCGGCGCCGCCGTTCTGAGCCACCTGCAATGGGGGGGCTGGCGCGATGGTCGCCCGCTGCGGCTCAGCGGCGCGCGGCGGTTCGACTTGGCGCGGGAGATCCATAGGACGCCCCATCTCCGCGGGTCGCGATGTCGCCGCCGCAGGCGTAAATCGCGCGTCGTCTTCATCCTTGTGCAGCCGCAGGGGCGGCACCGGAGTGGCAGGAGCGTTGTGCGGGGGATTCATCAGCACGTCCTGAATCTGTTCCGCCGTCACCGGGGTCACAAGGTAATCGTCGCAGCCAAACTGCAACATGCGCCGGCTCAACGGCTCCAGCCCGGCGTCGCCGAACAGGATGAGCCGCCCCGATCCGGCCAGTTCGCGCAGCGTGCGCACGGCCGCTTCCGGCCGCCGGCCTACGGGTTCGGCCGCGGCGAAGACCGCACCAAAATATTCGCCGCCCGAATTCGCGTCGTTCCCGCCTGGTCCCTTACCCGATTCCACCAACTCCGCGATCCCGTCGAAGATGCTGGTCGCGCTGCGGATCTGCGCACCTGGAATTGCGCGCGCGACGGCCGACTGCATCTGCCGGTCGGCATCGCCAATGAGTAACACGCGCTGGCTGTTGGCTTTCAACATCTTCTTTCTGTGCTTACTGAGTCATTTACATACCGTTCAAAATCTACGCGCTCGCGGGCCCCATTACGGGCGGTTCATCCAGCAGCGCACGCAATTCGTCGGCGCTGAGGACCGGCTCTCCCAGCGGAAGCGGCTCTTCCCCCCGAACCGGCGCGGTTTCGTTGCCGCCGCAGGTCTCCGTCGCTCTCTCATGCGAAGCCGCCAGTCGGTGCAATCCGTCCTCGGCAATGAATCCGTCGGCGCCCAGGCCCATGGCTTCGTCCATCGCGGCCTGGCGGCCGTCGGCGCGAGCCAGCCAGATTTCCACGTGGGCGTAACGGCGTTTCACGGCCGCGATCATTTCCAGTTCTTCGCGGAAGAGGGTTCCCAGACTCAGCACCAGCGATGAGTACACCTGCGGGCGGGCGGCCAGTTCCGCCATGGCGGCGTAGGGGTCGTCAATTTCGACACAGACGCAGCCGAGGCGGCGCAGCCACTGTGACGGCTCAGAGCGAGCCGTTGGTGAGCCGACTAACAGGCCCCGTCCGGTTGGTCTGGTGACTGGCAAGCTTACGCCCGACATGCGGCTCCGATTCGTCTAGTCCCCGTGCATGGACCCATAATACTCCCAACGATACACCTAATAGTACCCCATGTTAGCAAGGTTGCAATTTCGCTACGGTTTAACCTGGTGGACCGATAAAAACGGCCGTGAATCGGATAAACTGGGCCGCTCATGACTGCGCCAGCCGTTGATTTACCTCGCTCCGCGCGCCGTCAGTTGCTGCCTCTCATCGCACTAATCGCTTTTGCGACGATCATCAGCTACGTTCCCGCCGTGCGCGACGGGTGGGTGTGGGATGACAATCACTATGTCACGCACAATATTGACCTGTGCACGCTTCACGGCCTGGCGCAGATTTGGCTGCGGCCCGGGGCGACGCCGCAGTATTACCCGCTGACGCACACGACCTTCTGGATCGAATATCACCTGTGGGGCATTCATCCGCTTGGCTATCACCTGGACAACGTGCTCCTGCAGATTGCCAACGCCGCTCTTGTCGCTGTGATTTTGCGACGATTGAAAGTTCCGGGATATGGTCTGGCCGCTCTGCTTTTTGCGCTCCATCCGGTGCATGTTGAATCGGTGGCGTGGGTCACAGAGCGAAAGAATTTGCTTTCGGGTTTGTTCTATTTGCTGTCGATTCTTATCGCGCTGGACGTGTGGCGGATTGACGAAGATTTTACTGAAAATAGCGCGACTATGCAGATTTGGGGACGCCGGTACGCGCTATGCCTCACGCTGTTCGTCGCGGCGCTGCTCAGCAAATCGGTGACGGCCAGCCTGCCGGCGGTCGTGCTGCTGCTTATCTGGTGGAAAAGGGGACGCCTTCGCTGGAAAGAAGTCGTTTCGCTTGTGCCGTTTTTCGCGCTGGGGGCGATCATGGGATCTGTAACCGGCTGGATGGAGAAGCATATCGTCGGCGCATCCGGCGCGGAATGGAGATGGAGCTTTTCGCAACGCGTGCTTATCGCGGGGCGGGCCATTTGGTTCTACCTTGGCAAGCTGGTGTGGCCGCATCCGCTGATGTTTATTTATCCGAAATGGAACATTGATTCTGCCGATGGGGAACAGTGGATTTGCCCTGTTGCCGTTCTGGTGGTAGTCGGCCTGTTGTTCGTTTTGCGCCGACGGATCGGTCGATGGCCGCTGGTCGCCGCGCTGTTCTTTATCGTCTCGCTTTTTCCGGCGTTGGGATTCTTGGATGTTTACCCGATGCGCTATTCGTTTGTGGCCGATCACTTTCAGTATCTGGCCAGCATTGCTCCCCTTGCGGTTGCCGCGGCCGCGCTGAGTCGAGCGCCGCGAGTGGCGGTGGTTCCCATTCTGATTGTCCTGGGTGTCCTGACATGGCGGCAGGGCGATGTTTATCTGAACTCTGAATCGCTTTGGCGCGATGTCGTCTCTAAAAACCCCAACTCCGCGGTGGGTCATTGCGATCTGGGGGATGCCTTGATGGATCGGGGCGATCTGAACGAAGCTGCCGATCAATTCCAGCAGGCGATGAATATCGATCCGCAATTTGTCGAGGCGGAGATGGGCCTGGGCGCGGCCGCCGAGGCGCGGGGCGAGTTCTCACAGGCGGCTGATATCTATCGGCAGGCGCGCGATGCCCACGCTGAAAGTCCCTTGCCTGTTTGGCAACTGGGCTTGCTGGACCGGCGACACAATGATCCGGAATCGGCCCGGCAGGAGTTTGCCGCCGCGGCGGAGCGGCTGCCGAATCCATCGCCGGCGTACGAGGAACTTGGCGAAATTGCGCTGTCGGAAGAGGACCTGGGTGATGCAGAACGAGAATTTCGACGTGCGCTGGATTTCGATGCGGACAGGTTTGAGGCGTATGACAATCTGGCGGCCATCGCGCTTCGGCGGGGGGATTTTGAGCAGGCGGAGACGGACTGCCGAGCGGCGTTGAGGATCAAGCCGGATGATGGGACGGCGAAGTTCAATCTGAATATGGCGGTGCGATTGCTGCATCAATGAGACGCTTGCACGATGTTCGCCAGCGCATCAGGCAATTCCGCAAAGGCAAATTCAAATCCCATCTCCCGCAAGCGGCGTGATTGGAGGTAGCGTCCGTACAACGCAAGCTCCGCATCAGTGCGCATGAGCCATGGGGCCGCGAGCCGGACCATCCAGGCAAAGGCGGGCAGTCCGATTGGCATGGCCAGGGCGCGGCGCAGCTCGCGCATAAACAGGCGCTGCGGCACGGGATTGGGCGAAGTTGCGATGTACTCGCCATGCATCGCTTCATCGGCCAGAGCGCGCTCAAAGAGGCGATTGAGATCCGTCTGATGAATCCAGCTAATACCTTGTCGTCCCGAGCCGATTGTGCCGCCAAGTCCGAATCGGACCAGCATCCGCAGGCGGGCCAGCGCGCCGCCCCCAGCGCCGATATCGCGGCCGATGACGAAGCTCGTGCGAAGAATGACCTTTCGCTGGGAAGGCAGGGCGCCGGCATGAAATGCTTCCTCCCAGGCCCGGCCGACGAACGGCGCGAATCCGACGCCCAGGGGCGAGTCCTCTGAGCAGCGTGCGCCGGGCGGGTCTCCGTAGATGTGGGCCGTGCTCATCTGCACCCAGACGGGGGGCGGCGAGGCGATGGCGCGCATGGCCTGGCCCAGCACGCGGGTGGCTTCAACGCGCGAGCGCAGGATTTCATCCTGATGATCGGGGGTCTTGATGCAATCGACGCTGCGGCCGACGAGATTGACCAGTCCGATGGCCCCGTCGAGGTCGCGCTTCCAATCGCCCAGTGTGCGGCCGTCCCAGGGGACATGACGCCATCGACCGGCGATTTTGGGCGCGGTTCGAGAAAGGAGCACGATGGACGCGCCCTGGGCGGCGAGATGGTTGGCGAGGGATATGCCGAGAAATCCGGAGCCGCCGGCGATGACAATTTGGCCGGAAAATGTCGAGGCGGTGGGCACGAAATGGGTCCTGTCGGTATCTGCTTGTGGAGACGAGAAACGGCCGCGCCGCCGCGCTTTGCATTGGCATCCCGGGCGGCGCGGTCCGAAAAATCTAAACAATCGGCTCCGGCATCACCGGTGGCCGCTTCATACCATTGCGGCGCATCGCGGCGAACACCGCCAGATTGCAAAAGTGCATACCGCCCAACACCAGCAGCACGATACCGATCTTGGTGCTCAGGTCTTCGATGCCCTGTTCAATCGTGCCTGGCCGCTCGCCATATTGGAGGGCCAGCGTCACGTACCCGATGTTAATCAGGTAGAAGCCGACCACGAGGAGGTGGTTGACGGATTCCGCCAGCTCGACGTTTCCGCGGAAGGCATCGACGAGGAATATCCCGCCGCGCCGAAACAGGGTGCGCGCGACCCAGACGGTGACGATCCCGCTGATCGCCAGATAAACCAGATACATCGACACAGTGAGAGACATGACAAGCTCCTTTCGGTAATGAGTTTGATTCGCGGTTTATTCCTCTACGCTTTGGCCTTGCCGAGCAATTTGCTCACCTTGCTGCCGAGTTTCACGAACTTGATCACCGCCGGGCACGACATGCCGCGCGTGTCGTCGTACCACTTGGTCATCAGCTCAAAAAACTCCAGCATGTCGGCGAGCCGCTGGCGCGTGTAGGCATCCGCCCCCGGCCCCCTTGCCTCGGCGACGCATTCGCGGAGGAGGGCCAGCGTCGGATCCGTCTCGCGTTTTTTCCGCTGGTCGAGGATGACGCGGAACATTTCCCAGACGTCCTTCATCGACTCAAAATGATCGCGCCGGTCGCGTAATACATGCACGATCCTGACGATTCCCCATCCCTGCAATTCCCGCAGGCTCGTGCTTACGTTGCTGCGCGCCACGCCCAGAGTTTCGGCGATCTCCTCCGCCGTGAGCGGCGTCGGGGAGAGATACAGGAGCGCATGAATCTGCGCTACCGTCCGGTTAATCCCCCAGCGCGCCCCCATCTCGCCCCAGTGCAGGATGAACTTGCGATTGATTGCAGTTATTTCTGTCATTACAGAAATTATCGACGTAACGGGATGATTTGTCAAGAGAGATTATCGGATTTGCCTGGCGAAGAGGGAAAGGGCGAATTCACAGCGAAGGCGCGAAGAACGCGAAGTTAAGAATTCACAGGGGCGGAAATTCAGATCAACAACTCAAACAGCATGACGAGAAATGGGCGGCGGACATCACCTGCGTCCGCACCGGCCATGCAACTGAAAGCGCGATCGCCTTGCGGATGCCGGTGCGAGCCTGGGCGGGAATATTAACCCGGCCGACGCAATTTTATAGCGCCAGCACGCTGCATACATTTTAACGCCACGTTTTTAGATCGGCTGCGCGACGTTGACCGCCCGTTCCTTCGGCGCCAAATCCGGCCGGTAGAACTCGATCATCTTTTTGAGCCCCTCCTTGCGCGAGACCACTGGCGACCAGCCAAGCACCTGGCGCGCCCGGGTGATGTCCGGGCAGCGCACGCGCGGGTCATCCGGCGGCATGGGTTGGAAGGCGACCGTGCTGGTCGATTCGGGGATCAGGGCGAGGATTTCCTTGGCGATGTTCAGGATGGTGACTTCGTCGGGGTTGCCAAGGTTGATCGGCTCGTGGAAATCGCTCTCCATCGTCAGGTTGATGCCGCGGACCAAGTCGGAGACGTAGCAGAGGCTGCGGGTCTGGCGACCGTCGCCGAAGACGGTGAGGGGTTCGTTGTGGAGGGCCTGGCGGATGAAGCTGATGACGACGCGGCCGTCGTAGGGGTCCATGCGCGGGCCGTAGGTGTTGAAAATGCGGATCAGGCGGGTGTCCACCTTGCGTTCGCGGTGGTAGGCCATCGTGCAGGCCTCGCTGAAACGCTTGGCTTCGTCGTACATGCTGCGCAGGCCGATGGGGTTGACGTTGCCCCAGTAATCCTCGCGCTGGGGATGGACGGCGGGGTCGCCGTAGCATTCTGAAGTGCTGGCCATCAGAAAGCGGGCTTTGCGGCGTTCAGCCAGTTCGAGGAGGTTCCAGGCGCCCTGGCTGTTGACCTTGAGCGTGGCGATCTGATGTTTGACGTAGCCAATCGGAGAGGCGGGCGAGGCCATGTGGTAGATGCGATGAAAATCTCCCGGGGGCGGGGGCATGTGAACGACGTCGCCCTGGATAAATTCATAACGCTCGTGGCCGTCAAGATGGGCAATATTTTCGCGCTTGCCGGTGAGGAAGTTATCGATCCCGACGACGCTATGCCCCTGCTCGAGGAGCAGGTCGGTCAGGTGGGAGCCAAGGAAGCCGGCAGCGCCGGAAATAAGGATTCGCATGGAAGACATTTGTCCCCTATTCAATAATGCCAAAGCGGACGATGGTCAGGATCGCCTTGATCCCATCGCGCCAGGTGATCTTTTTACCTTCCTCGTAACTCCGTCCATAATAGGCCACGCCGACTTCATAAATCCTTAAGGCAGGCCGCATTTTGGCGATCTTGGCGGTGATTTCCGGCTCAAAGCCAAAGCGATTGCACTGGATCGTGATGCGGTCCAGGATCGGCCTGCGGAACGCCTTATAACAGACTTCCATGTCCGTTAAGTTCAGATTGGTAAACATGTTACTGAGCGTGGTCAGAAACCGGTTGCCCAGCGTGTGCCAATAATACAGAACCCGGTGCGGCTCGCCAATGAAACGGCTGCCATAGACCACATCGGCTTTGTCATCGGCGATTGGCCGGAGCAGCTTGGGGTAATCCGAGGGGTCATATTCAAGGTCGGCGTCCTGGATAATAACCACGTCGCCGGTGGCATGTTTGAAGCCGTCGCGGAGGGCGGCGCCTTTGCCTTCGTTGAGCGTTTTGTGGAAGACGCGGATGGGGACATCGGGAAAGAGGCCCGGCAACTCGTCGAGCTTTTTGCCGGTGCCGTCGCGGGAGCAGTCGTTGACGCAGATGATCTCGCGCGTGAGGTTGGGAAGCAGCGGAGCGGCGATAACCATGCCCACGAGCTTCTGGATGGTCTTCTCCTCGTTATAAACGGGGATAACGATGGAAACCTTGGCCAGGGTGTTGGAATCCTGGGGCGGCGCAGATTGCGTGTGCGGCGTCGTATTCATAGCGGGAATATCGGTTAAAGGGGGGATGGTCCGCAAGGGATTGGCGTGGCGATGTTCAGGTAAAAAGCAAAAATTAACCCGCTTGACATAACTTGTGGCAACCGTCTAAATTCGTTAGTCCCCTCCGCACCTTTAAGCCCGGAGCCGTTGTCATGGCCATTCAGATGGAATTGCACCGCATCATTATTAGTGAGCTGTCGGAACAGCAGGTGATTGTCCTCAAGGAAGTGGACGGTGAACGAAACTTCCCCATTATGATTGACAGCGCCCAGGCGTGCGCCATCGACCGGCGGCTCAAGGGGATCCCAGCGCCGCGGCCGATGACGCATGATCTCCTGTCCAGCGTTATTGAGCACCTGGGCGGGGCGATGGACCACATTGAGATCAATAATCTGGAAAATCATACCTTTTACGCGCAGATCTTCATCCGCCAGAGCGGCAGAGTGATTGCGGTGGACAGCCGCCCCAGCGATGCAATCGCTCTGGGGATTTCCACGATGGTGCCGATTTTTGTGGCTGAGCACGTCTTGAACGAAGTAGCTTAATAATCCCGTTCGCCTTAATGTTGACTTCATGCGCGGCGTGTTTAAGTGGCGCTTAAGTGCTTTTGCGCGCTGCGGCAACGAACCGGATGCTTACAATGTATAGGTAGGACGGGACGGCGGATTGGCGAGTTTGCGGTGGTTGTGGCGGATAAAAAGTCTCCCGGGTGAAAAATAAAGAAGATTTAATGGAAGAAACTCCCGACACGGCGCAACTGTACCCGGTCAACTGGGCTGGCCGGCGTGAAGGCCGGCGGTTCGGGCCTGGAATGGAAGCGTCTGGAACGGGAGCGTCTGGATCAGAGGCGCACCTTGGAAAGGCGACCCCGCCCGGGTTGGAGACATCGCTTGTGGAGCGAAGAAGCCCCGAAGCGGATGAGTTGAAACTGCTGCGAAGAGCCGGGGCCGGGGACGCCAAGGCTTTTCACGAACTGGTGGATCGACATGCCGACCGGTTGTTCAGGTTGGCCTTTTCGCTGGTGGGACAGGCGGCAGACGCGGAGGACGTGGTGCAGGAGACGTTCGCCGGCGCGTTTCGCGGGATTGATGCCTTTGAAGGCCGCTCGTCGGTGGGAACGTGGCTGACGCGGATTCTGGTGACACAGGCGGCGAAGTTGCGTCGCGACCGGAAGCGCCCGATGCAGCCGCTGGATTCGATTGAAGGTAAGGCCAGTGGGCAGGCATCGGGTCAGGGCGGTGTGGCGGCGGCGGAGAGGCGAATGGATTTGCAGGCGGCGCTGGCATTGCTCTCGCCGGAGCATCGGCAGATTCTGGTGCTGCGGGAGTTTGAGCAACTGAGTTATGAAGAAATGGCCGAAATCCTGGGCGTGCCGCGTGGGACAGTGGAATCAAGGCTGCACCGGGCGCGA
>JBEKYH010000085.1:0-13034 GCA_049511115.1 Tepidisphaeraceae bacterium
GGTGACCGAGGCCAGTTCCGACCCATCGGGCAACGATTTCGCCTACGTAAATAATGGACCCTCCGGCGATGCGGAGTTAACCACCGATCCAGGTGGGGTGCTTGGCGCACCCATCGCGGTTGACTTCACGTTCCTCAATGGACTCGGTGGCCCACTAGCCTCCCAGGTTAATATTCCCGCAAGTTTGACGCTGACCTCTAGTACGATCAGCCCGGTTACCCCTGCTGGCGGGGGCTTGGTTGCCTATCAACCACTCACTGGCGCTGGTGCCGCTCCTGATGTTCTGTCGATCACTATTACACCGACACTGGCCGCCAGCCTTGGCGTGAGTTCGACCAATCTGCTGACTTTGACCAATTTCACCGGCAATCTGATTGGCGTGGTAGGTGGTTCAACTCCCCAGTTGTATGGTGACACCGAATTGGGCAACACGGTCGGTTATTCATCTGGTTTTGTGTCTTTCCCCGCGGGCTCCCAAGAAGATTATTCAGTGGCCTTGAGTTCCTGGTTGAGCGTACCGCCCGCTGGTTTGGAGATCGCTGCTGACGGCTATTATGGCGGTGCTACAGCCTCGGCCGCTGGAACCTTTGATTTCGCCGCGACCGTGCCTGAACCGAGCACGACAGCTTTGGCGCTGGGCGCCTTGGCCGTATTCGTCGGATTCGGCCGGCAGAGCCGGAAGCTGACTTGGAATCGAGCCTGAATTATCAAATACTCCGAAACTTCACAAGGAAGGCGTTCCTCCAGACGACCTTTAAGTGAAGCGAGAAGCATATGACCCCGCGGACCTGAAAATCCGCGGGGTTTTGCTTTTGGTGAGACTCACGCTTCCGTATGAGTCAATCGTTACTGAAAATCGAGATATGGCGAGAGCTTTTCCAGCATGGCCGCGCCGATTCCTTTCACATTGGTCAAGTCGTCGGGCTTTGCGAAGGCCAGTTTGCCAGGATGGGCGGCGACGTAATCTTGGCGATAAGAGACGATTGCCTCCGCTCGTGCAAACCCAAGGTCAGGCAGGGTAGCCAGCATCGGGGCACTGGCGGTATTCGGGTTGATCTTGTCGGCTAGTTCGTCGGCTCGCGACCCGGCGTTGACAATCGGGCTGGGGACAAAAACCGGGTTCAAAAACGCCTTAACGCCGAGCCACATGCCGGCGGCGGCAATCAACGCCATCAGGGCGCGGCGTTGCGCGGCGGTCCACCACCAATCGGGGGAGGCAGGCATATCACTTGCGCCCAAACGGATGGACCTGCTCGCGTAGTTCCTGCAGTTTGCTGAAAATCGGCTTGGGCTTGAGCATATCGTCCAGTAATCCGCCGGCGGGCATGGCCGGGCGAATGTCAGCCAATTCCCCCCAGGCGATTGATTCCACAAACGGTTTGCTGAGGGCGATTTTATATACGCCCGCCATCCAATCGGCCTGCAAATCGGGGTCCCAGGGCCGCCGCCAACGTCCTGCTGCGGAGGGGTCGATCTTGCCGTCGCTTTGATCCGCCAGATCAGGGGCGTTTCGTCCCGGCGCCGTCGCGGCGGTAAGAAACACCGGGCGGCCCATCGTCGAGAATCGGTCCAGCATGCAACTGATCTGGAACAGATCGCGCGTATACGTTCCCGGCGCCGGCACTCCCATTTCCAACTCCAGGCCGAACGCGTCAAATCCGATTCCGGATTGGGCGACCATTTCCGCGTATGCCATCGGTGGCACACCAACGCGGCCGCGCGCGTTGAACTCCCCGAATGGGTGTTTGATCGTCACCAAAGTTTTGGCATTGGGAATCAATGTTTTCACATGCGAAACCAGCAGGCGCGTCAGTTCAATAATCTGCTCATAATTCAGCGTAAAAACGTTGTTGGTGTTCAGCCCGGCGCAGACATTCCAGACCACTACCGCCTTGCGATAGCGCGTGACCACGCGCTGGACATATTCGTAGGCTAATTCGCGCAGCGTGTCGAAATCGTGTTCCCAGATGTACATCCAATCCGGGACGTGCGCCTCCGTCAGATCAATCAGCGGACCCGCGACGATGGGGATGCGCTTCTTGGTCATCAGCTCGACCCACTCGTCCACCAGTTCCGTCTTGAATGTCCCCTCCTGCGGCTGGAGCATTTCCCAGCTCATGGGAAGAACCGCGTAGTCAAATCCAGTCGAAAGAAGCTCCTTGTACTTGGCATTCTGCACCGTCGGGTCGGCCCGGCAGCCGAAGATGTGCTTCACGAAATTATTCGTTGCCTTGCGGCGGTTAATCAGCAGGTCGGCGTGGAACGCGGCGAGTTGCTCGGATAGATCGATGGCGATGGCCAACGCCTGGTCTCCCAGCTTGGCGGCCTCGCCGGGAATGTGCAGCTTACCCAGGGCGTCGGCAAAAATTGCCTGGCATTCGTGAAAACGGGCGGTGAATTTCTCCGCCTTGGGGAAATCGAAAAGATTCCAGTCCTCCTGCTTCTGCACGATTTTCATGAGCCGGAACCGCGCCAACTCCACGTTCATGTTGTACGGCCGCGCACGGGGCGGCAGGCGCGTGGTCTCCAGGTGATAACAGCCGATCGGGCCGGCATCCCAGAGGAGGGACATCCCCATGGGCTGCTCGTCGGTCCGGTTCAGCGTCAGCAAGCCATCGCGAAAGCTGATATCCGCCGGAACGGCAACGGATTCCGGCGCCATCGCCATGGGGGCGACGGGCGAATACTGCATCAGGCGGCTTCCGTCACGATAGATTTCAAACTTAATGGGCATAGAGTTCCTGATTCAATCTTAATCCATTTTATCGGACGGTGTCACGTCGCCGACGGAGATAAGCCGATGAAGAAGCGGGCCATTGCATTTTTGGCCCGGTTTGAACAGGAGTTCGGCATGGCCGTCATTATTGACGACGAGGATTTCAATGCGGGCAAGCTTGGTCTGGGGACGCTGGGCCAGGTGCTGCTGCATCTTCAGCGAAACAACCGGCTGGTCATCCGGCTGCTCATCGACGGCGAATCCCCCGACCCCAGGCAAATGGATTCGCTTCGTAGCACCGGCTTGAGCGATCACGTCATTTACGTTGAAACCGTCGACGCACGCCAGACGGCTTTGGATTCGATTTCCCTCGCGCAGCAGCGCGTGGCCCAGGCGGATGGATTCAAGGATGAGGCCGCCGAATTGCTGCGCCAGAATCAGTGGGCGGCGGCGATGCAAAAGTTGTCCGAATGTCTGGCGCGCTGGCGCGAAGCGCAGCAGACCATCCTGGCGGTCAGCAAATACTTCTCCCTGAATCTCGAGCGAATCACCGTGAAGGGCGAGGCGCTGTCGATTTCACTTCACCAATTCGCGGTCCGTCTGCGTGATATTCAAACCGCGCTGCAAGCCGAAGATGCGGTGGGATTGACCGATCTGCTGGCTTATGAAACCGCCGAATGCGGTGAGTGGTGGAGCGGAGCGCTCGAAGCAGTGCGGGTGATGATTGGAACCAGTTTGCCGGTACAATCGGCGGCATGAGCACGGCCGACATCGAGGAACTATGCGAGCGCGGGCAGAGCCAGCTCATGGCGATGGAGTATCTCGCCGCCGAGGCGACGCTGGCCGATGTGGCGCGGCAGGCTGAATCCACCGTCGATTTCGACCTGCTTTCCCGGGTGATGCTGCCGCTTCAGGAAGCGCGCCGCCAGCGCCGCCAGCGCTGCGGCGAGGGAACCGTCTCTCTGGATCTCCTTGCCAACGGTCCCGATGATCTTCTCGATGCGCGGCGCATCGTCGAGGAAATTCCCAAGGGTCAGCTTCTGGTCGCGGGCTGGGGGACGCTGGAGCCGGCGCTTGAAGTTCGGCGTCTCCAGCGCGAGCAAGGGCTTTACGTGGAAACATTTCTCGCGGCAGTTTACCTGACCGAAGCCGGTCGCGCCATCGTGATCGCGCCGTCGGAAGATACCAAGTTGCCGCCGCCGGCTCCCCGCAGTTGGGACGCGCTGGCTTCTGAATTGCCGCGTCGGTGCCTGATGCTGCGGCAGCTTGACCTTCCCGCGGGCCGGCAGACCGGCACGGCCGAAACCTATGGCCGGATCATGGACCTGTGGGAGAAGCTGCACAGCCCGTTCCTCGCCGACGGCAACGGCACCCTCGATTTACACGAAAAAATAACCCGCTACGAGACCACCATTTCAGTTGACTACGCCTGCGAGTTAGCCCACCAGGGGATCGCCGAAGCGGCGCGCCGCCTTGCCAAAATGTTAAATTAGGTAAATAAAAAAGTAGGCATACTCCGATACACCATTTGTCGCATGTTATCCATTTTAACATGCGGGTGTCGCGAAGAGTGGCTGAGCCATTCGATTAAATAGCCAGATTGCGGCTGGGAAGCGGTTGCAATCTCATGATATGAATAGGGTTATGCCCATGAGTCTGACAACCATCCAGCTTTCGGTCGGTCAATCGGGTCTTTTTTCCGCTTATTTTGAGCCGTTGCTCGCCGGCGACCGCGCCGTGTGCCGGCAAGTGATCGAAGATGCGCTCTTGGCGGGTGTCACCGCGTCCCACCTATTAACCGACCTGATCTGGCCGGCCATGGAGAGGATTCAGGCGCTTTACCGGGAAGACCGCATCAGCCAGAGCAGTTTGAACCTGGCGACGCGTTTGAACCGCAGCCTCACCGATCAGATCGCCGCGCGGCTGGAGCGCAAATCGGCCAATGGACGCAACGCCCTGATCTTCTGCGGCGACGCCGAGCCGGAAGAGCTCGGCGGCCAGATCACCGCCGATCTCTTCGAGGGCGACGGCTGGGTGGTCCGCTTCGCGGGCGGCGGTGTGGCCGATGATGAAGTTCTTAAACTCATCGGCGAGCAGCGCCCCGACCTGCTCGTTCTCTTCGGTACCCTCCCCAGCGGCATGCCGCAGGTCCGAAAACTCATCGACTATCTCCGCGAGGTAAATAGCTGCCCGCAAATGCAGATCATGTGCTGCGGCGGCATCTATAAGCGCGCCGAGGGATTAGCCGAGGAAATCGGCGCCGACCTCTACGCCCCTGACGCGGCGGCCGCGCTGATTGTGGCCACGAGCAATCCGACGCGCCGGGCCACCGTCGATCAGCAGACCGTCGGCCGCACGCGCCGCATCCGCAAAGCCGCGGCACGCAAGGCCGAAGTCACCGGCGTCAAGGCCGAGGTCGAGCAGTAAGCAAAGGACGGGTTAACCGCCTGCGGTGAACCAAGTCGAACCGCCAAGGCCGCCAAGAACGCCAAGGTAAGAAAATCAGGCGAATAAATCTCATTAAGGATTTTCTTGGCGTTCTTGGCGGCCTTGGCGGTTCGACTTTTTCTTTTATCCAGTTGTTTGATTATTTTCTTGCGGTTTGATCCGGCCGTGGTAGGTTTCTTGGTCGCGGAGGAAATCTCATGCGACGACTCGGCCCCACGCGGCGCGGATTCACCTGTGCGGAATTGGTCATCGTTACTGTCCTGGGCGGGTTCGCCGCCGGGCTGTTGCTCCCGACGATTTCCACAGAGCAGTCGCAGGCGACGCAGGTTCGCTGCGCCTCCAATCTCAAGCAGATCGGCATCGCGACTCTCAACTACACGATGGATAACCGCGAATATCTGCCGCCATTGCCGGAGGCGGGTTATTCGCCATTGCGCGGGGGATTGCAGGCGTTTTCGAGGGGAAATTTCTGGGATGAGAAATCCTTTGCCAATTATGACCCGCGGATTGATCCGAATTCCACCGAGACGGCGACGGATCCGGGGGCGGGGATTTTTCGGCTGATGCTCACCGGTTATCTGGGAAAATGGGCTTACAAACCGGCCGGCGGGCTTGCCAGCAACACCCCGCGCAATGTGGTCGCCGCCGCGGCCGACCCGAATTATTTCCCCGTTCGATTCTGCCCCGGCCAGCAGCCCATCCTGGCAGACGTAGCCAAGGACTGGGGCGGTTCCTACTTTTACAATCCGCATTGGATTGACGTCGATCCCGGCTATTGGCAGGGAGTCGTTGGCAACAACCCAGCCGTGAAAAACCTGGGCGTCGGCGACGAGCCGGTGACGGCCTGGTACACGCGAATATCAAGTTATCCGCGCGACTGTGCACTCTGCTGCGACATGATTACCAGCAGCCAGTTCCTCGCACATCCAACCGGCTCAGGCGGCGCAGCAGTCTGGAATCTGCTTTTCGCTGACTGCCACGTGGCCAGCCTTCCCGACAAGTTCGTCTCCGCGAGTCTGGCCGGCACCGGCGACGCCACCGTCGGCGGCAATCAAGGCCCGGCCGACAACACGGTCGCCGGATTGAAAATCTTCGATGATTACCTGGACATCCTGGAGGCCGAAGCCAGTGGGAAGAATCCGCTGATTCAGAACCTGTATCCCGCGCCCGCGAATAACCGGCCGAATCGCCTGAAGGACCGGGAAGTGGGGGCGAAAAAAGATGTGGTGGCCAAGCAGTTTTGAGGGACGTTCAAGAGCCGCAATAATTTATCTTTTTTGCTGAACCCCGGCCGCGCGTGATCGTATTTCCTGGGGGAGGAACCCACATGCGGCGGCGCGGATTTACCATTCTGGATCTGGTTATTGTCATTGTGGTATTGCTTTTCCTCGCGGCTCTTCTGTTGCCCGCACTGCATGGCGGTCCTCATAAGCAATCGGTACTGGTTTCATGTGCGTCCAATCTCAAACAGATCGGCCTCGCCACCAGCTATTACGCGGAGGATAACAATGGCTATCTTCCTCAATGGCCGGAGGAGGGCCTGTCGCCGCTGCGGCATGGGTTGAAAGTGTTTTCCGGCGGGAGCTATTGGGATCCGAATTCATTTCCGAATTATGCCCCGCCCGTCAATCTGTCGGCCCAGGGTGATGCGAACGACCCGACGGCAGGCATTTTCGTCCTGCACATGCAGGGCTATCTGGGCAAATGGAACTACCGCGGACTGCCTCCGACTGTTGCCAATGTGGCCAGAGCCCGTGCCGATCTGAACTATTTTCAGATCAGGTTTTGTCCAGCCCTTTCTGGGCAAAATGTTGGCAACGTCGAAACGGATTGGGGAAGCTCATACCTCTATAATCCGCATTGGATTTACGTCGATCCGAAGTGGTGGCAAGGAGTCGTCGATCAATATCCCGCGGCAAAGAATCTCGGCGTCGGGGATCAGCCGATCACGGCGTGGTACAGGAAAGTCGCCGACTATCCTCCCTATGCAGCGCTTGGCACGGACATGATCTATAGGAGCGAGTTCCTGGGGCATCGACCATCTCAGGGCGCGGCAATATGGAATATGCTGTTTGCCGACGGTCACGTCCAACAGGTGCAAGATAGCTATGTCGTCGGCGGTCTGGACGGTAAGGGCGACGTCGCACACGGCGGGAACCAAGGTGAAGTCACAGACACGTTTGCCGGGATGAAAGTCCTGGATGATTATCTGGATATTCTCGAAACTGAGGCCAGTGGCGGGAATCCACTGAAAACGGACGCCTATTCGGATGCGTTGGCTCACCCGCAATATCCGCTTTTGGATCGGGAAGACGCAGCCAAGGCCGGCCAATCCGCGCAACGCTACTAACGGCATTAATTGGCAAGTTACGACAGCCTAACCACGCCAACTCATGCTACAATTCCGACGCGATGCCCATCGAAATCTCCCAGGACAAGCAGCGCCTTGAGTCCCTCAAAGGGATGCTCCAGGAATACAGCGTTCCCGCTGCCGAGGCGTTGATCCGTCATGGCGAAAACGGCGAAATCCAATGCTTCTCCTGCGGCCATCGCTGTCTTCTCAAACCGGGCCGCGACGGTGTTTGCCGCGTGCGGTACAACGATAATGGGACGCTTATGGTGCCGCATGGATATGTCGGGGCGCTGGCGTGCGATCCAATCGAAAAGAAGCCATTTTTCCATGTTCTACCCGGAAGCGACGCCCTCACCTTTGGCATGCTGGGGTGCGATTTTCATTGCGGCTATTGCCAGAATTGGGTGACCAGCCAGATGCTGCGCGATCCCAAGGCCGTTGCCGCGCCGCGGCTGTGCACGGCGAAACAACTGGTTGACATGGCCGTTCAGCACCGCGCGCCGGTCGTGGCGTCGAGTTATAACGAGCCGCTGATCACCAGCGAATGGGCCGTTGAGGTTTTCACGGAGGCGCGAACGCGCGGCCTTCGCTGTGCGTATATCTCTAATGGAAATGCCACGCCGCAGGTGCTGGATTTCATTCGCCCGCACGTAGACGCCTACAAGGTCGATCTGAAAAGCTTCGACGATAAAAACTATCGCCAGCTCGGCGGCGTGCTGGCCAACGTGGTCGAAACGATCAAAATGCTCAAGGAGCGGAATTTCTGGGTGGAGATCGTGACGCTGGTGGTGCCGGGTTTCAGCGACGACGCCGACCAACTGCGAAAAATGGCCGACTTTTTAGCGTCGGTCGATCCGCTGATGCCGTGGCACGTAACGGCGTTTCATCCCGATTACAAGATGCGCGACCGGCGGCATACCGTGGCCGATGATCTGCTTCGCATCGCCGAATACGGCCGCGCCGCGGGATTAAAATATATTTACCCGGGAAATCTGCCCGGCCGCGTTGGCGAATGGGAAAACACGCGCTGCCACCATTGCCAAAGCACGGTGATCCGGCGGCATGGTTTCCTGGTCCAGCAAAATCGCGTGGGCGCCGACGGCCTTTGCCCCGAATGCCATCGCCCCTTGCCGGGCGTATGGGGCAAGGCGTCGGGCTATGGAGATGGGCGAGTCAGGCCGCTGTTGTTCTAGTTGGACTACAGGTCAAAGGAACAGGCCAAAATCAGGCCTTTCCTCCTCAGTCCTCAGTCCTCCGTCCTCAGTCCTGGGTAAACGCGCCGAAAAATGTCGGCGCTTCAGGTGTTCGGATCGTTTGACTTAACGCTCACGCTTCCTTACAAAATGGGGGTTGTGTCCGTCCTTGGTGGCTGGAGGTTGTATATGTCGGTCCCGCCGGTGCAATCGACTCAAGCAGGGGATGTTGTCAAATTGCGTAATCGCCGGGCTTTATTGCAGGCCGCGGTGATCGAGCCGATGGAAATGCGCACCTTGCTAAGCGTCGGCTTTCTGTCGGCGCCGACCAACTTTTCGCTCCCCGGCTCGGCCGCGTATCCGGTCTATCTGGCCGACATCAACGGCGACGGCTATCCGGATGTGATCACGGGCGCTCAATATGAGCAGCCTGCCAAGACCGCCGGTTCCAAGGCCGGCGGCATTGTGTCGTTTACGAATAACGGAGACGGCAACTTCGCGGCAGCCGCGACCCAGTACGTTGTCGAAGGGATATATAGGGAAAATCCGCTGACTTACTGCGGTGACGGATTGATCAGCGCTGCGGTGGGTGACATCAACGGCGATGGCACACCGGATATTGCAGTCGCTAAGAATTCTTATCTGCAAGTACAACCCGCACCGGCTACCCTCCATGCCCCATCCATCGTCATCCTTGAAGGCAACAATGCCGCCGGCACCGCAGGGACCAGTTACACCACGTTTGCCGCTTATTCGACGGTAAGCCTGGCCAACATTCCCACCGCCGTGACGTTCGGCAATTTCTACAGTTCTAGTCTTGGTGGTGGCGGTGGGCGCGGCGGCGTGAGCGGAGATGGGACGCCCGATCTCGTCGTGACCTACGGGTATCAAAATACGATTGCCATCGTGCCGCTGTCGTCGACGGGCGCGGGAAGCACGACTACGACGACGACTTTGACGCCATCCCTTCAGATTCCCGTAGGCGGCGTTTATCCCATTTCGACCGCCGTGGCCGACCTGCGCGGCGATGGTTTGGACGACGTGATTACCGCCAACAAGAAAGATAATACCGTCAGCGTTCTGCTCGGCATCGGTAACGGGACGTTCCTGCCACCGGAAGTGCTGTCGGTCGGCCAGGCGCCCAGCGACGTCTACGTAGCCGATTTAACTGGCAACGGAATCCCCGACATCATTACCACAAACTCCGGCAGCAATACGATCAGCGTACTCATCGGCCGCGGCAACGGCACCTTCAAGAAGGCCGAGACTTTCAATGTCGGCGGCGGCCCCGACGCCGTGGTTACGGGCGATCTGACGGACAATGGGAAAATCGACATTGTCATCGCCAACGGGACTGGAAATTCGCTTTCGGTCCTCATGGGCAACGGCGACGGGACTTTCCAGTCTCCGCAAAATGTTCCACTGGGAGCTTCACCCTCAAGCGTTAACGCGGTGGATTTGACCGGACTGACCGACTCCCAAGGGACTCCGACCGGGGCGCTGGATCTGGTCGTCACCTCAACCAGCAAAGGCTCGACAGTGGAGGGGCCGACCACGGCCGCCGAGCTGCAGGTGTTGATGAATACCAACACCAATCAGCCGCATATTTCCGTGACAACGGGCGTCGCCAGTATTTACGGCACCAGCGGCAATGATACGATCGATCTGAGCGTCTCCGGCACCGCCCTGCAAGTGCAGGTCAACACAACGATCAAGTCACTGCCGCTCTCCTCCATCGGCGTCATCAATGTGTACGGCCTGGGCGGCAACGATTCGATCACCATAGGCGCCAACGTGCCCGCCTTATTTGCCGCCGGCGACGGTGGGGCGGACACCATCGTCGGCAACGACAGCGGCGACGATACCTTCCGCGGCGGCGCGGGCGCTGATTCACTGACCGCGGGCTCCGGCGATGATTTCCTCAGCGGCGGCGCGGGTCCCGATACGCTGGTGGCCGGCAGCGGCAACGATACGCTGATGGGCAACGTCGGCAATGACAGCCTCATTGGCGGCATAGGTAACAATTATATCTCCGGCGGTCCGGGCAACGACACGATCATGGCCTTCAGCGGGTCGGGCACCGACACGGGCGTCGATACGCTCGTCGGCGGCACCGGCTCCGACCTCATCATGGAAAGCCCCGGCGATTCGGTCTTGCCGGGCACCAGCGGCGATACCGTCACCACCCTCTAGGTTGCCCCTCCGGGAAGACGTGTTATCCGCCGCTAACTTCGCGCGAGTCAGGAGTGCAGTATGTCTCGCCGTTTGAAACATCGCAGCCAGTCATCTCACGGGCATGCGCCTGCCCCGGTCGATTCAGCAATTCAAGCCGCGGTGGTCGAAGCGCTGGAAGAGCGAAAGCTCCTTTCGACGGTGAAGTTCGCTTCGCCGCCGACAGTTATCGCGACGAACAATGCGGCCCCGTACTCGGTTGCCATCGGGGATGTGAACGGTGACGGCATTCCGGACATGGTGGTGGCGTGCAGCAACGGCACGGTTGAGGTCTTCCTGGGCGAGGGCAACGGAACATTCCAGGGTTCTAGACGGTACAGCGACGGGCTTTCCGCCAGTAATTCGGCGTTTGTCGTTCTGGCCAAACTTGACCCCGGCGCGTATAGCAACAGTGAGGATATTGTCGTCGGCTCGACGGGCGATGCCGAGGTTTCGGTATTGCTCGGCACGGGCAAGGGTACCTTCAAAGCGGCGCAGACATTCACGGTTACCAGTGGTTCTTACGTTTACTCGGTGGCCGTCGCCGATATCAACGGCGACGAGGACATCGTCACCGGCAATACCAACGGCACCGTGAGTGTGCTTTATGGCTACAATAACGGAACGTTCGAGTCCACCTACACCACGGTGACGCCGCCCGGCGGTCCCGGCAACGTCCGCGTCGCGGCGGGGACGTTGGCCACTGCCAATGGCTCAAAAGTCCTTCTGGCCACGACCAATTCAGTGACCAACGACGTCATCGCTGTCACTCCCAACGGCAAGGGTAAGTTTACCTACAGCGGCGCGTATTCGGTTGGATCGCAGCCTGATTCCATCGCGCTGGGCAGCTTTACCAGCGACACCGACACCGACATCCTGGTTGGCGCGGACGATGGCACCGTCTCCGTCCTTCTGGGCAACGGCAACGGAAGTTTCAACCAGCCCAACACGATGAGCGTGGGACAGAACGTGGACACCGTCGCCATTGCCGATATCAACGGCGACGGCGATCCCGACATTGTGATGGGCGGACAGTTTTTCGGCGCCAACAGCTCATCAGCGTATGGCGCGGCGCGCGTCCTGTTCGGCAATGGCAACGGCTCGTTTCAAACCAACGCGCCCTATACCGTCAAGACGTATAATACCTATCCGCGCGTCGTCGCCGGCGCACTGGTAACCGGCGATTCAAGAAACGATCTCGTCATCACCAATTACGTCAGCAAATCGCTCAGTGTCCTCCTCAATTCGACCGTATCAGGCACCGGTCCCAATGGCGCGGCGAGTATCACCCTGGCAGACGGCGTTCTCACGATTGACGGCACGCCCGAAAATGACACGGCCGAACTGTCGGTTTCCCCCAACGGCAAGCGCCTGCTCATCGAGCTGAATTCGGTAGGGTATACCGAAACCTTGGCGTCGGTCACAGCGATCGACATGCACATGGGGGCGGGAAACGACAGTGTTTCCATCGCCGCGGGCGTCGGCGCCGTTTCCGTGGATGGCGGGCACGGCGACGACACCATCGTCGCGAGCAATCGCGCGCCGGACACGCTATTCGCAAATGGCAAGGACTCCATCCACGGCGGCGGAGGCCCTGAACTTCTCGAAGCTGCCGGCAATGGCAGCACACTCATCGGCGGGCATGCCCATGACACGCTGATCGGCATGAGCGGCGGCGACAGCATCACTGCCGATGGGCGCGTCGATTCCGTTCTGGGCAAGGGAGGCAGCGATACCCTCGCCGCCGGACCCGGCGAGGATACACTGCGCGCCAATGGCGGAAAGGGCAGCGTCTCCGGCGGTTCAGGCCCAGACCTGCTCTATGGCGGCGGCGGGCATGATACGCTGACCGCCGGCGCTACCTCGCTGATTGGCGTCGAAGTGTTCCTGGGCGGCAACACGCTCAAAGCCAGCGGCGGCGATAACCTCCTTATTGGCTTCAATGGCCAGAACGATTTGATCGAAAGCGGGACCGGATCGGATACCCTCGTAGGCGACCTCAGCGCCACGGGCATGGACACCCTCATCGCTACCGCAGCCGGCGACAGCATCCAGGGGGGGGCGCGCGATTCGATCGTCAGCGTGGCCTTCGATACTGTGACGGGTGGGGCGC
>JBEKYH010000086.1:0-13030 GCA_049511115.1 Tepidisphaeraceae bacterium
CGGCCTCTACATCGCTCTTGATGATGCTGGCCGCGGGGGTCAGATCGCTGCCCAGCAGCTTTTGCCGTACGGCGCTCTGCACGATGCCGTGGATGCGCGTGCCGTCGCGGAAGCGCACCTCGCTCTTGGTGGGATGGACATTCACGTCCACTTCCTCAGGCGGCAGCGTGAGCATGAGGACCGCCGCCGGATGACGGCCCGGTTCGGTCAATCCGCGATACGCTTCGCGCAGGGCGTGGCTCACGAATTTGTCGCGGATAAATCGCCCGTTGAGATACAGGTATTGATGCGTTGGCGTGGGCCGCGCCAGTTCGGGAAGTCCAGCGATTCCGCTGATGGCCACCTCGCCGAAACGCGCATCCACGGGAACGTACAGCTCGCGGAATTCGTCGGGCCAGGCGGCGACTAATCGCGTCTGGCGGTCTCCCGCGGGTAGCTCCAGCATGGTCCGGCCATTGTGGGTCAGCTTGAAGGCAATCCCCTCAAACGGCAGCGCCAGCCGCGTCACCATCTGGCTGATGTGGCCGAATTCGGTGCCGGTAGAGCGCAGGAATTTCCGCCGGGCCGGCGTATTGAAGAACAGATTCCGCACCTCGACGCTCGTCCCACGATTGGCCGCCGCCGCGCTGGGCGGGGCGATTTCGCCGCCGTTGTTCACGATCTCAAAGGCCGCCTCCTGCCCGTCTGGGCGGCTCACAATCCGGGCCTGCGAGACCGATCCGATGCTGGCCAGGGCCTCGCCGCGGAATCCCATGGTGGTGATCCGGAACAATTCCGCGTCGTCGGTTAATTTGCTGGTGGCATGCGGCGCGAAGGCCAGTTCCAATTCGCCGGCGGGGATTCCCACGCCGTCGTCGGTGACGCGGATGAGCTCGCGCCCGCCGTCGGTAATGTCAATGGTGATCGACCTCGCGCCCGCGTCCAGCGCATTTTCAACCAGTTCCTTGACCACCGACGCCGGCCGCTCAATCACCTCGCCGGCGGCGATGCGATTGATGAGGCCTTGCGATAACTGCTTGATGGGCCGACGTTGCACGCAGGCGATTATATGGAATCGTCTCGTCCTTAACACGGCCAGTGTTCGCGCGTTGGAGCCTTCTTGGTTTGGAAACAACGGAGAAACGCCGAGGCTCAGAGACGCCGAGATGCTGCTGGGAACTCGTTGGTTTTGATTTTCTTCTCGGCGTCTTTGCGTCTCGGCGTTCATTTTCTCCTGCAGATTTGCAAATTGTGTGGCCCGATCGAACTTCTCAGGCCGGTCAGGCGACGTACCTTACGGATGAGGCTCGCATAGGCGACAATACCGTGGACATGCGTGAAATTGAGCGGCTTTACCGTTCCCACGGGGCGGCCCTCCTGGCATATCTGCGGCGGGCGTTTGCCTGGTGCGCCGTGCCGGAGGACCTGCTGCAGGAGACGTTTGTGCAGGCCCTGCGCCGGCAGGATCGTTTGGCTGATGCGGTCTCGCCGCGGGCTTGGCTGTTTGGCATTGCCCGACATGTGGGACTGACAGCCGCGCGACGGCATCACCCGGCCGCGCCGTTGGAGCAGGATCAGACCGCGGCGGAACTTGATCCCAATATCGCCGCCATGCGCGAGGCGATTGCGACGTTGCCCCAGATTTTGCGCGAGACCTTGGAACTCCGCCTTCGCGCCGGCCTGAGTTACGAGGAGATCGCCGAGGCGCTGGATATTCCCATTGGCACCGTGCGCTCGCGCCTGCACTCGGCGCTGATGCGCTTGCGCGAGTCGCTTGGTTCAGATTCGGAGAAATGATTATGGATGACGCCGCCTTACAACGCCTGATGATGGACGACGCCCTGGGCGCGATGGAACCTGACACGCGAGCCCTGTTGGCCGAATTCCTCAAGGATCGCCCGGGACCCAAGGCCGATTATGCCCAGTGGCACCGCCTCATCGCCGCCGCGTCGCAGGCCATCCCTGCAAGCGGCCCGGAAACGCTCCCGGAATTTCCGCTGCGGCGTTTGCAGTGGTCACGCTTCCAACGCGCCGCCCGGCTGACCCTTTCCGCTGCCGCGATGGTCCTCATTGGCGTAGGCGTGGGTCTTCGCGTCTCAAAATCCTCGAACAGCACAAAAGTCGCAATCAACAGCCCCTCGCCTCAGTCGGCCAACCTGCCGCACCCCGCGCCCGCTCCCTCAGACGCCGCGGCGACTTTCGGCGTCCCCGATTTCTGGTCCACGCAGCGGCTTCTCGCCTCGGCCTTGAGCGCCAATCGCCAGCCGCGACCACAATGGCAGTGGATTGATTCTTATTCCGCGTTGCACTCGGGAGGTCCGCGATGAATCGACGAATCCTGCTGGCCTGCGTCGTGATTCTTGTCGCGATTGCCGGCTGCGTGCCGGAGAAATATCAATGGTCGCCCGATGGGCAAACCATGACGGTTCTCAGCAACGACGGCTTGCGCTTTGCCGATCCGGACGGCAAGCTCCAGCCGGCGATGCTGCCGGGGGTGTCGCTGGTGAGTTGGTTTCCCGATTCGCATCGCATTCTGGTCGGCCGAGCGGTCAGCCCGGCTACATGGGCGGACCTTGTCCAGTACCTGACGCCGGAACAGATTCAAGACGTCACTACGGCCGCCGGGCACGCCCGCGACTTTGCGATGCAATATGATTGGACCAAAGTGGAGGGGGAAAACTGGTCATGGTCGAGCTTCGCCGCGGAGCTTAAGAATAATGAAGAGAAGTCCGGCCGCGACACGACGATCTACGATTCGCTGGGAGGGGCTGTCGCGACCTGTTTCCGCGATCATCGCGACGCCGCGCTGACGCAAAAAATTCCTGCCGCGCGCTGGGATGATCTGGCCAATATCGACCAGGACGTCTTTGTTGTCGAAGTCGACACGGTACATCCCGATGCCATTGAGACAGGCCCGCGCCTGATGACGTCGCTGCGCGGCGCCTGTGAATTGCGCGTTTCGCCCAAGGGCCAGGCGGCGATTGTCGTGATTCCCGCCGACAAGGACGATCAGGGCGACCAGCCGTGCGAACTTTGGGTCGCGGCGACCGACGCGTCGCGCCCGCCGATTGAGATCAGCACGCATTGCGCCTGGTATCCCGATTGGACGGCCGACGGGCGCGATGTTGTCTTCGTGCAGACCACCGACGAGCACCCGCACAAGGGGGACACGTGGCTAGGCTCCATCGATTCGATTCAGGTGGTCGGCGATGACGGCAAGCTGATGAAGAACATACCGCCGCCCGCGGCGACGCAGCCCGCCGGCGCTTCGGTTGCGGATGATCCCGACCGCCTTGGCTCGCCGACGGAACTTGCCGGACTGATCTGCAACCCGTTCACGCGCGTGCGCTGCCTCGCCGATGGGCGCATCTTTTTTGCGTGCGTTCAGGTGACTCTCCCGGCCACAGGCGACGATTTCCCACAACATGCGGAGATATTTTCCATCAACCCGGGCAAGGAGGCGACGGTTTCCCGTGTGCTGACGCGAAATGCGGTGGAAAACATGGGCGACGCGGCGCAGTATTTCGAGGTTTCCCCAGACGCAAAATATATCTCCGTTCCGGACCACTCAGGCAAAGTCACCGTCGTCGATCTTGCCGGCGGCAACGTCATGAGTGTTCAGCCAAATGCCATTCCCCCCAACCCGGGCGAAGGCGACAATCTGACGTTGCCGAGCGTCCCGACCTGGCGCGGGCCCGATGAATTGACGTTCGTCGCGCCCAATTACACCAAGGGGCTGCCGCCATATTTGTTCCTATATAATGTCGCGGCCTACACGGGCGCGGACTCTGTGAAGCCAAAGGTTCTCAGCGTGACCTGGCCCGATTCCATTATGAAGGACGAAAATGGGATACAGCCCAGCACGCAGCCTTCAACCCAGCCGGCGACCGCGCCGTAGTTTTCGGTTCAATAGGTGAACTCAATCGATGTGTAGTTGATGAATCGGTCATCGCCCGACAGATCGCGTCCGGCGGAGAAGAGCAGGTGCCAACTGTCGGAGAAGTCGTAGGTGAAGCCGACGTTGAAGCCCGTGTGGCCTGATTCGCCGTTGGCCTGGGGCGTGAAGTGAAAAAGCTCCAGGCCCAAGGCGAAGTTATCGGTGATCTGCTTTTGCAGCACGCCGCCGAAGTAGCCGAAGTTTTCGTTGCCTGTGCCGGGATTGAATTCGTAACCGCCGCCGCCGTAGAGAGTCCACTGCCGGTTGTCGGGTCCCCAGCTTTTTTGCATCCAGATCGGGATGAATTCCTGGGCGCGGCCGTTTCCCAGGCCGCGGTGCACGTCGCCGGTGGGAAGCTCCAGCAGCGGATAAATCGCCACCTGCGGGCAGCCGGGGAAGAACTGGTCTTCCTGGATGAATCGGTAATCGACGCCGAGTTCGGTGTCGCCCGAACCGTAATCCATGCGGCCCGTTGCGTCAGGCCGGCTGTACGCCATCTGCGGCGTGGCTTCGATTTCCACGTTGTCAAACGGCCCGTAATCAAATTCCACGGATGGCAACGCCCCGCTGACCCCATCGCGGGACCAGTCGGTCGTGCCGGTGAAGTAAATCTCCCCGTGCCCCTTATCCACCGGCACCGGATCGTCGGTGATAAACGGCGGCCCGGCGAGGCACGGCGAAGGGCGTTGCGCGAATAGAACCGACAGCGCCGCTGCCGCAAGAAACCCTGGGACCAATGAGGAATTGAATTTCCGAGCCTCTTCCGTCAACGTCATGCGTCTCCCTGAACTGAGAAGGCCAAGTTTACTCGTGCATATTGAACTGTGGAAGATGAAGGGATGATGAGGAAAAGTCGGCGCCGAGGTGGGCGATCAGCCATCGCAGATTTCAGGATGATCCTGTGACCAGTATCGCGTGGCCGGTGCGCAAGGGCGGGGCCTCACCCGTAATCTATGCACCGCATGAAGGGCGAAGTTGCACAGCTCGACCCGGCCGCGCTGATCGCGTGCGACACCCATTGCGGCAGAAGATCGTGGCTTGCGGCATTCTCCGCCTGCCTCGTCATTTGCCGTTCTGGTAACGATGTGGCCAGCGGACGCGCCGTGGGGCGGCGATGACGTGCTGCTGGTGAACCGCGCCTTGCAGGCTGGGGGGATCGTTTGGATATCCCTACGGCCCGATACCCCTGCAAATCTATCAGGCGCTGCTGCTGTTTACGCACGATCTGCCGACGCTGGTGCGGCTTCACGCGGCGTTGTTCGTCGTGGTGACGGCCGCTGCGCTTCTGTGGCTTGCGCGCACGCTGCGCTGGAGTCCGTGGCTGGCGCCGATGATGCTTGTCTCTCGTGATGAGAAGGACATTTCGGCTCCATCCGTTGTCGAGAATTTCGCACATGTACCAGAAGCGGTCAGCCTGGTCTTTGATTTTCTCCATCAAGATGACGTGATGGGACCATGGAATGGACCATGGGATCGATGCGCCTGACAACGCAATTTGTGCCGCAAGCTGCGGCACAATTGGCGGCGATGATAATTGTGCCACAGGCGGTGGCACTTTTGGGGAAGGCAATTGTGCCACAGGCTGTGGCACTTTTGCCGTCGTGGACGGATAGGCTCGATAGAACGCCAGCATCCGCTTGATATTTCGCTCGGAAAATCCCTTCTCCTCCGGCAGTTCGTTGTGAAGCTCCCTCGCCAGCCGGGGAATGATGGCAGCGCCCCAACCTTCCCGCCGCTGGCGGCCGTCGATCATGCGCCCGATGTCCCAATACAAATGTACGAGCTCGGCATTGACCGATAGCACGGCGCGCATCTGCGCCTGCTGAATGCGAGCCTTGATTTCCCTTAACAGTTTGGGGAAATCGGCTGGGCCGGCTCGGAGAGACTTGCTCACCCTTCCCACTTCTTCCCCGTCAGCATCTCATATGCCTGGACATACCGCTTGCGCGTCCCCTCCACCACCTCTTCAGGCAGCGCCGGCGCCGGCGGGTTTTTGTCCCAGGTCTGTTTTTCCAGGTAATTCCGCACGAACTGTTTGTCGAAGCTTGGCTGGTCGCGGCCCGGAGTGTACTGATCCGCGGGCCAGAAGCGGCTGCTGTCGGGGGTGAGGACTTCGTCGATCAGGATGATCGAACCATCGGGCATGACGCCGAATTCAAACTTGGTGTCGGCGATGATCACGCCGCGCGGGCGGGCGTGCTCGGCGGCCTTGGCGTAAAGCGACAGGGTCCGGCGCCGCAGATCCTCCGCGATCTTTGCACCGATGCGGCGCGAGGTTTCGGCGAAGTCGATGTTGAGATCGTGGCCGCTTTCCTCCTTGGTCGCGGGCGTAAAGATCGCCTCGGCGAGCTTGTCGCATTGCTTCAAGCCCGGCTGCAACTTGATGCCGCAGACGGTTTGTGAGGCGATGTATTCCTTCCAGCCGCTGCCGGTAATGTAACCGCGGGCGACGCATTCGATGGGGATCACCTGGGCTTTTTTCACGAGCATCGAGCGCCCGCGCAATTGCTCGGCATACGCCTGCACGCCGCCGGGATAATCGCGCACGTCGGTGGCGATGAGGTGGTTGGGGAATTCGCGGGAGAACATTTCGAACCAGAACAAACTCAGCGCCGTCAGCAGGCGTCCCTTGTCGGGAATGCCGTTGGGCATGACGCAGTCGAAGGCGCTGATCCGGTCAGTGGCGACGATCAACAGCGTGTCGCCCAGGTCGTAAACATCCCGCACTTTCCCCCGCCGCACGGGCAGGGGAAGTGAACTTTGCAATAGGGTTTTTGGCATGGCGGAAGATTAAATTAAAAGAAAATAAATTGAAGATTAACCTTACTAACTGGCCTGCTGCGCCTGCTCAGTCACTTCGGCGGCCTTGGCCTTTTGATGCGCGTCGATCAGGGCCTTGCTGTCGGCGTCGGGGGCGACCCAGACTTTCAAATCGGTGGCCAGGTCGTCGTGGAATTTGATCTGAACCGTGTAGGTGTTCACGCGGTCCAGCCGGCCGGGCAGGTTGACATCGCCGGGAAGGATATTGAACCCCTGGGCTTGCAGGGCCTTGGCGATATCCGTCGCGGTGACCGAGCCGAACAGATTGCCCTGCTCGTTGGCCTTGCGCTCCAGCGTCACTTCGACGGCCTGCAACTGCTTGATCATGGCTTCCTGCTGCTCGCGCTTTTCGCGCTCGACGCGCTCGATTTCTTTGCGGCGCAGCTCGATTCGCTTGACGTTTTCCGGCGTCGGCTGGACCGCCAGGCGCTTGGGCAGCAGGTAATTGCGGGCAAAACCAGGGGAGACCTCCACGACGTCGCCCACCTTGCCCACGCTCTTGATGCTCTCGCTCAACAGAAGTTTCAGTTTTGGTTTAGCTGTTGCCATTTCAATCGCCTTTCAGATTAAATCAATTGCACAATCTTCAAGTCCATCAGTTCATTCGCACCGCACAAGTCACGCAGCCTAGAACGGGATATCGTCATCCTTAAAATGCTGCTCATCGCCAAACGGAGGCTGCGGTTCCGCCGCCGGTCCAGATGCGGCCGGCCCTGATGCCGACCCTCGCGATGGCGGCGGACGCGAAGCCGGCCCGCGCGATGGAGCGGGTCGCCCGCCGCCTTCATCGCCGGATGATTCATGCCCGCCATCGCCCGGCGGAGCGCCGCCATCGCGGCCGCCAAGAAGTTGGAAATTCTCCACCACGACGGTGAGTTTGCTGCGCTTGCCGCCGCCGTTCTTGTCGTCCCAGGTATCGTATTTGAGGCGGCCTTCCACAAAGATTGGCTTGCCCTTGGTGCAATACTGGTTGATGACTTCGGCCTGGCGGCCGAATGCGGAGCAATCGACGAAAAGGACTTCCTCGCGCTGCTCGCCGCTGGCGGTCTTGAATTTCCGATTGCAGGCCAGCCCGAAATCCGTCACCGGTGTCTGGCTGGGCAGATAGCGCATCTGCGGATCGCGCGTCAGGTTGCCAAGGAGCATCACCCGGTTAAAGCTCGCCATGACTTCACCTCGTATTCGGCGTAAGCCGATTCGCTTGCAACGTTTCTCAGGTCAAAGAGGCCCATCCCTGAGCGCGGCAGCACAATTCCTATCGCATTAATCCGTCGCATTAATCCTTCGCCATCGGCGAGGGAATGTCATCCTTGCGCGGCGCGCGGGGGGCGCGATCATCACGCGGAGCCCGATCATCGCGCGGGCGGTAATCGTCGCGCGGCCCGCGGTCATCGCGAGGCGGACGATCATTGCGCGGCTCGGGGCGATCCCAGGGATTGCGCTCTTCGCGCGGCTGAATGGGCTGCGGCTCGACCGCTGCCATCTCCTCGGGATTCAGATGATCGGCGGTGCTGACCAGCACGCGCAGCACATCGTCGCTCAGGGTCACGTCGCGCTCGATGCCGGTGATGGCCTTACCCGGAGCCTTGAAGTAGGCCAGGATATAAAGGCCGCGCTTCTGGCGGACCAGTTCATAGGCGAGTTTGCGCTCGTCCCATTTCTTGATCACCAGAATCTGCCCGCCATGTCGCTCGACAATGCCGCGCACGAGTTTCACCGCGCCGTCGAGGTCGCTGGCCGCCTGGCCGGGGAGAAGGAACATTCCTTCATACTGATTCAGCACGCCGGCATTGGCCGGGGCCGCTTCGGTTGTTACTGCCGCATTGCTCTGCTCTGCCATGTCACTCTCCTGGACGGATTTCAAACCGCCTCTGACTGATTGAACTTGTTCATTGCCGCATCAATACCGCTCTCGATCCAGGTCACAACGGCCTGGGCCGCCTTGGCGACGGCCGGGTCGATCAACTCCCGCTGGGCCGCGGTAAATCCGCCCAGCACGTAATCTTTACCGGCCATCGGGCCCGGTGGGGCGTCAATCCCCAGCCGCAGCCGAGGATAGGCGTCGGTTCCCAAGGCCCGCTCGATATCCTTCAGGCCGTTGTGGCCGCCGCTGCTGCCCGAAGAGCGAATCCGTATCCGCCCGCTCGGCAGGGCCAGATCGTCCAACACCACCATTATGTCAGCCGGCACAAGCTGATAAAACGCCATCGCCTGGCGCACCGCGCTGCCGCTCAGGTTCATAAACGTCATCGGCTTGAGCATCAGCACCTTCTCGCCGGAGACATTTCCATCCAGCGTGATCGCGTCAAACTTGCCGCGCGCCAGCCGTTCAAAATCGCCGGGCTTTTTGATCCAGCCAAGCGAAACGGCCAGGGCGTCGAGAACTTCCCAGCCGACGTTGTGGCGCGTCCCAACGTATTCGCTGCCCGGATTCCCAAGGCCGACAACCAGGTGCATGGCGCTCCTGCCGATTCCTTACTTCTTTCCTTCGGCGGGCGCCTTGGCCGCGCCTTCCTTGCCGGCGGCGCCTTCCTCGCCCGCTTCCGGTTCGGCCTTGCGCCCGATCACTTCGGGCTCGGCGGTTTCGCCTTCGGCGGCCGTGGTCTCGACGACCTCGATAATTTCCTTCACGGTGGCGACGATCAATTCGCCGTCCTGCAGCGCCTTCACGCCCGCGGGCAGGGCGATCTCCTTCAGATGCAGCACGGAATTCAGGCCCATCTCCGCGACGTTGTGGCGGATAATGTCGGGGATTTCCGTCACCAGGCATTCCACTTCCAGGGTGCTGACGATCTGCTGGAGGACGCCGCCGTCAGCTTCGCCCTTGGGCACGCCCTTGAGTTCGAGGGCGACAGAGACCTTCACCTTTTCATCCAGGCTCACCCGTGCGAAATCGACGTGGATGACGTTGGTGCCAAGGTGGTCGTACTGCACTTCCTTGACCAGCACCTTTTCGCTCTTGCCTTCCATGTGAAGGTCGAAAACGTGCGCGCCTTTGTTCAGATGATTCACGACTTCCTTGCGCGGCAGCGTCACCGGCACGACTTCTTCCTTGTGCCCGTAGACGACGCCGGGCAGAAAGCCCGCGTCGCGCAGCTTTTTATTCGCCCGCGAGCCCAGCTCGCCACGCTTCTTGACCTGCACTTGCGCTGATTGAACGGCCATGTCTATCTCCTCATTTCTAAATCAATGCTTCTGTTTGCTTTGTTTTCGTTTACTTGTTTCTCATGCCGCTATTTATTGGGTTTCTCTCCGCGCGGATTAAACATCGCCGACACGGACTGATTGTTGTGAATGCGGTGAATCGCTTCGCCCAAGAGGCCGGCGACGCTTAGAACCACCAGCCGATCCTTGATGGCCTTACAGCGGTCGCCGACGGGGATGGTGTCGGTGACGGCCATCTTCGTATAGCTGGCCGCGGCGAGGCGCTCCATCGCCGGCGGGGCAAAGACCGCGTGCGTCGCGGCGATATAAATCTCGCTCACGCCATGGTCGCGGAGAATCCGGCACGCCTCGGTGATGGTTCCTCCGGTGGTAATCATGTCGTCCACCATCACGACATTTTTTCCTTCCACATCGCCGATGATGTGGGCGGCGTGCGTCTCGCTGCTGTTTTTGCGGCGCTTGTCGATGATGCAGATTTCGCCGCCGAGCATATTGGCGTAGACCTGCGCCCGCTTCACGTTGCCCACGTCCGGGGAGACGAACACCTGATCGGCCAGGTTCAACTCCCGCATCCATTTCGTGAACACCGGCCCGGCGTTGAGATGATCGACGGGAATATCAAAGAATCCCTGCACCTGCGCCGCGTGCAGATCGACCGACACGACGCGATCCGCTCCCGCGCGCTCCAGGAGATTGGCCACCAGTTTCGCGGTGATCGGCGTGCGGCCTTCGTCCTTGCGGTCCTGCCGGGCGTAGCCGAAGTAGGGGATCACCGCCGTGACGCGCTGGGCGCTGGCCCGCTTGAGCGTGTCGATCCAGATGAACAGTTCCATCAGATGCGCATTCACCGGATGACAGGTCGGCTGCACGATGAAGCAGTCCCGCCCGCGCACGTCTTCCTCAACACGCACGATTAATTCGCCGTCGGGGAACAATTCGGTGCGGCCGCGGCCGGCCTGAATTTTCAGGTAGTCGCAGATTTTCAGGGCCAGGGATTCATTCGCCCGGCCGGTGAAGAGCTTGAGGTTGTCGAGGTCGTCTTTGGACATGGATCCCTCTTCCCTTCATCCAGTAGGATGCAACAACCCCGCCAGCGGCGAGGCGTTTCCGGCCAATGTCGTCCGCTCCGGCACGATTGCTTCCCGCGGCACCGACGCGAACGGCCCGATCAGGCATTCCGCCCCGATGCTGGCGTCGCGCCCGATGAAACTGAACGGCTGGATCACCGTATCCGTGCCGATGCTCACGCCCGCTTCGATATAGGTATTGATGCCGCTGACGATATAGACGCCTTGCTCGCGCAGGCCGCGCTGAATGCGGTCCTGCATGACCGCGTCGGCGTCGGCAAGCTGCTGCTGCGTATTGGGCGCCACCACATCCTCGGCGGTTGCGGCCTGCACGGCAGTGATCTTCTTGCCGGCCTTGCGCAGGATGGCGTAGATGTCCGTCAGGTAATATTCGCGCTTGGCGTTGTCCGGCGTCAATTTGCTCAGGGCAAACAAAAGCTCCTCGCAGCGCACGCAATAAAGGCTGGGGAAGACTTCGCGGATTTCCCGCTGCGCCGGCGTGCAATCCACCTGCTCGACGATCCGCACAAATTGCCCTTCGGAGTCGCGCTCGACGCGGCCGTAACCGGTTGGGTCATCGAGGATCGCCGTAGCCATGCTGGCGGCGGCGTGATCCTGCCGATGGGCAGCCAATAGGGTCCGCAGATTCTCCGCGCGGATCAGGGGCGTGTCGCCGGCGAGGATGATGACATCGCCGCCGTGGTGTTTCAGTTGCCCCTCGCACATCCTAGCGGCGTGGCCGGTACCCAGTTGCTCGGTCTGTTCGACCCAGGTGAGGCGGGAATCCTGGCCGAATTGGCCGATGATCTGCTCCTTGCCGTGGCCGACGACGACGAGGATACGGTCGCATCCCGCGCCGAAGCAGGCGTCCAGAATAAACGTGAGCATGGCCTTCCCGCAGACTTCGTGGAGCGGCTTGGGACGCTTGGATTTCATCCGCGTCGACCGGCCGGCTGCGAGAATGATGGCTGTGACTGACATGATACGTCTTTCACTACCCCGCCTGGATTCGAACCAGGACAAAGAGAACCAAAATCTCTTGTGCTACCGTTACACTACGGGGTAAAGGTTCCATCGCGGGGTAAGCCGCATTTTTTTCACCGCCCGCCGCCGCAGGCAAGCTCCGCCGCGAAGGTCACAAAGAAGTTCAAAAAGCCGGATTCACCGCCCGGTCGCAGTAGCGACCTAGAGGGCACAGAGGACGCGGAGGAAAAAAGCCCAATCTTGATTTGGACTTTCCTCGGCGAACTCTGCGCCTCTGCGGTTCGATGCTCTTGTTTTCTTAACGTTCTTGGCGTCTTGGCGGTTAATCTGATTTAATTACAGGGGCGTGGCTCGATCGACATGATCTGATCGTCCGCGGCCATCTCCCTAGAGCACGTGTCGGCTTCCGCGTCGCGCGACCCGTTACGTCTACCCATCCGGCACCAAGCCAGACCTCTCGACGAACGCCCCATCGTGGGGGAGATGAGGGGGATTGTTAAGGAATTGGGGGGGAATGTCAAATCTCAGTTGCTTCTGAAATTAAGATTCTTCAGCACCGAGCGAATCAATTCGGGCGACAGATTCAGTTCCATTTTCAGTTGTTGCGATCCAGGATCCCCATCGACGTGGAAAGTCACAATTTGTTCACTCACGTTATTCACTGCGAAGTTGATGATTGATTGCATTTCTGGCGGCAAATTCGGGGTTTGCCCGATGACGGTGGCAAGGTCTCCCACGCTAATTTGGCCGCTGGCGACACTGGTCAATTCGCCACTTTCCGCACCATTGATCAGACCGTCGATCAGGTGATTGGGAATATTGAACCAAGTCATCATGACTTTCTTGCCAATCTGAAAAAAATCCAGATATCCAACGATGCCATTGTGGTTGTAAAATGTTACCCGGTCGATTTTCTGGCCATGTGTCAAGGAATACTGGGTCATTTCCATCGGCTGACGCATATGCGCCGCGGACGCAACGGTGTTTAAGTCATCCATGATTGCCGTCATTTGCGTGCGAAAGTCGATGCCGGCGGCATAATAGTTAACGGCATAAACTACCCTCATTCCTATAATAG